>CALXXH010000124.1 GCA_944392635.1 uncultured Clostridia bacterium
ATGTTAATATTAATATGTTGCTTAATTGCCAAGTGCAATTTGTAGTTATTAATTTTCATTTATAGGAGGTTTTTACGATGATTTTGTTGCAGTTCTAGATCGTGTGGTTAGAATTTTTGAGCAGCATAAAAATTATCATGTGATTTCATTCAATATTCCTAAAAATCATAAATCCATTGAAGATTTATGTATTATACTTGAATTTTCAGTTACAGCTTAGCAAGCAAAATAAAAGGCAGATTTTTGAAATCTGTCTTTTTTCCTTATTAAAGTTATAGTTTACTAATATATCTTAAGCCCTTGGATGTGCTTTGCGATATTCACTTTTCAAACCTTCATCTTGGAATTGCATATATACTTGTGTTGATGATATGTCTGAATGTCCAAGCATTGTTTGTATTGCTTTTATATCTGCACCATTTTGCAAAAGATGTGTTGCAAAAGAATGTCTTAATACATGTGGTGTTATATCTTTTGTAATATGAGCTTGTTCTTTATAATATTTAATAATTTTCCAAAATCCTTGTCTTGTTAATCTTCCACCATTTATATTAACAAATAAAGCTTGCTCGCTTTCACTTTTAATTAATATATCTCTTGCTTCTTCAATATATTCTTTTAAAGCTTTTAATGACATTTTACCTAATGGGATATTTCTTTGTTTATTTCCATTTTTACAAGTTACATATCCTTCTTCTAAATTAACATCATCCAAATTTAAAGAAATTATTTCAGTTACTCTCATTCCTGTAGCATATGCAAATTCAAGCATAGCCTTATCACGAATCCCTTTTAAATCTACATCTTTTGGTTGTTCTAATAGTAATTCAACTTCTTCTGATGTTAAAACACTTGGTACTCTTTTTTCTACCTTTGGAGCTTTAACATCTTTTGTTGGGTCTACTTTTATTTTCTTTCTTTTTAATACAAATTGATAAAATGATCTAAGTGATGCTATACTTCTAGAAATACTAGCAGGTTTTTTATTTTCATCTTCTGCCATCTCTTTAATATAATCTTCAATATCCTCTTTTTTGACTCTATCAAAACGAAGTCCATATGATTCCAAATATCTTTTGAATTGTTTTAAATCTCTTTTGTATGATTGTAATGTGTTGTCTGATAATTTCTTTTCATTCTCTAAAAAATCAAAAAAGTATTTTAATTGTCTTTCCATTTTCCTATCTACCTCTATTCCTTTAAAATAATCCCTTTACATAAGCTATATATGTTATATCAAACTATTTAAAAATTGTAAATAGTTTTTTTGATTTTTTTACATTTTTTTATTAAAAATTTTTCTACACTTCTGATTCAAATATACTTTTAATATGTTTTTTATTCTAGAAATATTTAATGCACAGCTTTAAAATATTAGTAGAAGCAAAGATCTCTATCACAGATGAAACAATTAAAACCATCAACATTATTAAAGAAAACACCGTATGCCTCAACATTTCTATTTTAACATTTTCTTTTGTTTTGTCTCTCATTATTGATTTATATAACTTTATTCCACTAACAGCTAATGCAAGTATTGCCGGAATCACTAATAAATTTTGTAATAATAATAATATGAGTACAAAGATTATGCCTTTAGAAATCCCCATAATGCTAATACATGCAGCAATTGTATACCCTAAGCAAAATCCTCTATATGCAACTATTCCAAACACTGCCGGAATTCCTATTATAGTTGTTCCAAAAAACCATAAACCTATTGCTAGCATGATATTTTGTCCAATACTTGTTTTCAGCAACTCTATTAAATTTAAATCTTCTGTAGTTTTTAATTTTTCAATAAATTGATTTAAATATTCTGTAATCAGTGTCTTTGGCTCTTGCCCTACATTATTTATAAAAAATACTCCTAGAAATATTCCTATAACAAATAAAATACTTACTATTACATATTCTTTTTTGTTATTTGCAACATGCTCCTTTATCGTTTGTAAAATTAATCTTCGTTTGTTCTTTTTCATAAAAAATCTCCTTATAGTTTATACATAATGTGTATTCTATAAAAAGATTTTTTAGAACTCATTTTAATAAAGTAGCGTCCCAAAAGTGACCAAAAGTGGTTAAAGCGAACCTGTCCCCAAACTAACCACGCCGTAATTTCCGCCTCCACCACTGTGGACTTCGCAATTTCCTTCTCTTGCATTTACTATGTTATTCGCAATTTTTTCTCCAACTACTGCTTCAATATCATCTTTTGATAATTTGTGTAATATGTTCATTTCTGTTTCAAATGTATTAAGTAATTTTTCTATTGTTTTTCCACCAACTCCTGGAATAAATCCTAATGGTATTTGATATTGATATGGTGGTCTATTTTTTGGACTTTTACTTTCTTCTTTATCTTTTATTAATTCTATTCTGTCAAAAACTCCAAATGTAACATTTTTTCCTCCACATATTGGGCAAACTTCAACTGGCTCTTTTGTTTCAATTGATTTTTGACAGTCATCACAATATGTTCTATGGTATTTTCCTAATTTAGGATCTAAACCATAATTTACTAATACTTTTCTTCCATCTTCATTTTTCAATGCTTTTACAATTTCTTTAAATGATATATCTTCTACTAACATTTTATTGTATTCTCTTGCAATTTTAGGTAAAGAATGAGCATCTGAATTTGTAACAAATGTCTTATTTTCTAGTTCTGAAATCATATCTGCTAGATATGTATCTGAACTTAAGCCTAATTCAACTGCAAATATTTTATCAAATTTTTCTTTAAAAATATTTTCTAGTCTATCTGTACAATTCCCATAGTAGCTTTTATGTGGTGTAAATATATGTGCTGGTATTAATATTCCATTATATTTTTCTACTATATCTATCAATTTATATCCAGATACATTAGATCTTTGTGTACTTAAAGTAATATTTTTTATGTGATGACTCATTTCTTGTGAAAAGCCTTTTATGTCTTTTAAATGTGGGAAAAAGCAGATATTATGAGCACTACCACATTTTCCATTTCTACCTTTTTCAGATGTTTCTACTTCACTTCCTAATAATATACAAACTTTATCTTTATATATTATTCCTCCATCTTCTAATTCATATGCTTCTCCTGTTTTTAAAAAGTTTTCTATATCTTCAATTACATATGGTGAAGCACAATCAATTATTCCACATACATTAATTCCTTTTCTTTCTACACATTCTTTTGCAATATTTGCAAAATTTAATGATTTTGCTGCTGTTATTTTAATAGGTTTTCCACTTTCACTCCTACCTATGTGAATATGTAAATCTGCAAAAATTTCGTACATTTTAAAACTCCTCCTCAAAATATTTTCGGGGACGAAGGAAAAAACATTTTTCTCCTCTGTCCCCAAAAATAGTTTTTATTCTAATCTTCACTTGTATTTGGTACTACAGCTGTATTATCACCCATATGTGATAAAATTTTCTTTGTTGTTTCTTCACTAAATAATGCTCTAGTTGCTTTTCTTTTTTCTCCAAATATTTCATCTGCTATTTCATCATTTTTTTCTTGCATTAGTTCATCTATTTTAGGTTCATAGTCATACATTACTTTTTTTATAAATTTTGTTAATTCTTCTGTATCATTATATATTTTTACTAACCTTCTCAATGCCGTCATATTTACAACATCATTCATTTGTATAGTTTCTAAAAAATTCACAAATTGTATAAATGTTTCTAAATACCTATTATACTCATCTTTTAAGTTTCTATGTTCTAATAATACTAATGCTTCATCTGGCTTGAATCCTATTCTTTCTGGTCTATCTAGTAACATCCCTCCAAATTGATCTACTAATTCTAATATGTCACTTTCTCTTTCTCTTGGATTACTGTTACTATATCTATTAATTTCTTCACATATTTTGCAAAATCGTTTGCTAAATCCCATTTCGCTTAGGTATTCTGCTCCTTCTTTTGCATATGAATGTATTTTTTCTATATCTTGAGC
>CALXXH010000125.1 GCA_944392635.1 uncultured Clostridia bacterium
CCATCAAATTATGAAATTACAAATGAAATGGCAAGAGAAGAAATGAAAAGCAAACTTTCTGTATCTTGGTTAAAAAATAATGGAATAAACTAGTTATAAGTAGCCCATAAGGAGGAAAAAATGATTACACCATTAGATATTGAAAATAAGAAGTTTTCTAAGCAAATGATGAATGGATATAGTGTAGAAGAAGTGGATGATTTTCTAGATGAATTAACAATAGACTATACTAAAAACTATAAAGAAGTAAGTGAATTAAGAAGCAAAGTAGATGAATTGAATAAAAGTTTAGAACATTACAAAGCAATTGAAGAAACACTTCAAAATACACTAGTAATGGCTCAATCAACAGCTGAAGATGTAAAAAAAGTAGCAAGACAACAAGCAGAACAAATAATAAATGAAGCAAAAGGTACAGCTCAAAAACAAGCAAGTGATTTAGATAATGAAATAGTAGCAAAGAAAAAAGAAGTAGAAGACATAAAAAAACAATTTGATATATATAAAGCAAAAATGGAGTCACTATTAATTTCACAACTAGAATTATTAAAAGATATTAATAAAGAAGATAATTAAACATCATCTAATACTAAACAAAAGACAAAGGCTATCTAAACAGATAGTCTTATTTTAAGTTATAGGAAACTACATTCCCTATAACTTAAAAAACAAAATGATATTCATTGTCACAAATTACATAAATTTAAAAGATAATGTTGTAACATAAAATCTATGTTACAAAACTATTAAATATATGTTACATTTCTATTAATACTCTTGACTTTATGAAAAAAAAGAATAAAATAATAGTATCAAAGAAAGGTTTAGTTTGAAAAAATAATCAGCATCTTGCGTCGTTAAACATCGTTTTAAATTTAATCAATGTGCAAAAGCACACCTCATAAATTTAAAACTCGTTTGCCTAGCAATATACTAATTCTTTTTTAAACTAATATAATTAAGAAATATGAGAATAATTGCAGGAGAAAAAAGAGGAACAAAACTATACACATTAGAAGGACAAAACACAAGACCTACATTAGATAGAGTAAAAGAATCATTATTTAATATAATACAAACAAAAATAAAGGATAGTGTTTTCTTAGACTTATTTGCACGGAAGTGGAGCAATAGGGTTAGAAGCAGTAAGCAGAGGTGCAAAAAAAGCGATTCTTTGTGATAATAATAAACAAGCAATACAAATAATAAAAAAAAATATTGAAAAAACACAATTTCAAGATAAAATAGAACTCTATCAAATGAACTTTGATGAATTAATAAAAAATAAAATAAATGACCAATTAGATATAATATATTTAGACCCACCATATAGGACAGATTATGCATATAAGGCAATAGAATTATTATTAAAAGAGGAAAAAATAAAAACAGATAGTATAATAATAATAGAAACAGACCAAAAAGAAAAAGTAAAAAAAGAAATTGAAAGTTTAGAAATAGAAATAATAGATGAAAGAAAATATGGAAGGGCAAATCTTATTTTCTTAAAAAAGAAGGTTTAGACAAGAAAGGGGTAAACCATGGAAATTTTTACATTATTAGAAACATTGGAAGAATTATTAGAAAGAAGTAGAAATCTACCATTCACTTCAAAAGGAATTGTAGATAAAGATGAGATGCTTGATTTAATAAAAGAAATTAGATTAAAACTTCCAGATGAACTAAAACAAGCAAAATGGGTAAAAGAAGAAAGACAAAGAATATTAGTTGAAGCTCAAAAAGAAGCAGATGGAATTGTTAAAGAAGCAGAAAATAGAATAATTGCAATGATAGATGAACATGAAATTACAAGAAAGGCATATGACCAAAAAACAGAAATTATTGAAACAGCAAATGAAATGTCAAGAGAAATTTCAAAAGGAACCAAAGAATATGCAGACAGCTTACTTGCAAATACAGAAGATGTATTAAATGAAACATTAAACAAACTAGGAACAAACATGACAGAAGCTTTAAATTTAATGCAAATTTCTTTGGAAGATACAATAAAAACAATTCAAAATAGTAGAAAAGAGTTAAAATAAGATAGCAATCAGAAGTCGGTTATCAGAAGTCATAGGCGATAGGCAAGGCTTTTGGTTTCCGGCTTTTAATTTCAAAAATAATCAGCATCTTGCGTCGTTAAACTTCACTTAAAATTTAATCAACGTACATCTAGTACGTCTCATAAATTTTAAGTTCGTTTGCCTAGCAATATACTAATTTTTTTTGAAATTATACTAAATAATTCTTTATAATTTAACATAGATAAAAAAGAAGGGATGGTAGAAATAAGCATGGCAAAAAGAAAAAGAAAATATCAAAAAAGAAAAAAAACAACTTCTAAAATGGATATGGCAGTAATTATACTAATTGTTGTAAGTATCCTTTTAGCAGTTTTAATATATACAAAATCAGGAATGATAGGAACAAAATTAAATGAAATATTAGGAGGAGTATTTGGAATAGTTCAATATATTTTGCCTATTGGTATTTTTGTTATAGCAATAAAAATAGCATCAAGTGGAAATGAAGAATTTAAAATGAAACTAATACAATATGGAATATTAATAATTGCACTATCAGTAGTATTAAGTGTATTTCAAATATCAGCAGGTGAACTTCAAACAAGTGGAGAATTATCAACAATAGTAAAAGATGCATATTATTTAGGTTCACAAAATAATGGTGGGGGAGCAATAGGAGCAGTTGGAGCAGTACCACTAGTAAATCTTTTAGGAGTTGTAGGGGCAATTATACTTTGTATAGGAATAGCAGCAATTTTAGTGGTATTTACATTTGGAATAAACTTAACAGAAATGATACAAAATATGGCTGACAAGATGGAAGAAAAAAGAGAAGAAAAACTTGAATATAGAGAACAAAGGAAAAAAGAATTAGCACAAATGAGTGAAGAAGAAAGAGAAACTCCAGCGCAAAGAAGAAAAAGAGAAAGACAAGAAAGATTAGCTAAGAAAGAATTAGAAAAAAGGCAGAATAATCCAATGGAAAATCAAATAAAAATCAACTTTGGTGGAAGAATTGTGGATGGAGCAGAAGAAAAACAAGGATTAAAGAAATATGACCATAGTAATGATGATTTAGAACCATTAACAAAAGAAACTAAAAAAGGATTACTTGCTAAAAAACAAGAAAAAGAAGCGGTACAGCCAGATGTGCTAGAAAATAATTTATTTAAACAAGAAGATGAACAAAAAGAAGAAAAGAAAAGAGAAGTTTTACAACTAGAACATGCAATGACAGTTGAAGATGAACACTATGAATATCCACCAGTAGAATTATTAAGTAAGCCAGGAAAGAAAACTCTAAAAGGTGGAGCAAAAGCATTGACAGATACAGCAACAAAACTTCAAAAAACATTATACAGTTTTGGAGTATCTGCAAAAGTAGAAAATGTATCAGTAGGACCAGCAATAACACGTTATGAGCTTAAACCAGCAGAAGGTGTTAGAGTTAGTAAAATAGCAAACTTAGCAGATGATATAGCATTGAACTTAGCAGCAGAAACAATTCGTATTGAAGCACCAATACCAGGAAAACAAGCAGTAGGAATTGAAGTACCAAATCATGAAAAAGAAGCTGTACACTTAAGAGAAGTGTTAGATAGTGATAAATTTAGAAATAGTGATTCAAAATTAACAATAGCACTTGGAAAAGATGTAGCAGGAGAAATTGAATTAGCAGATATTTCAAAAATGCCACATGTATTAATTGCAGGTTCAACAGGTTCAGGAAAAAGTGTATGTATAAATACAATAATAACAAGTATAGTTTATCATGCAAAACCAAGTGAAGTTAAATTTGTAATGGTAGA
>CALXXH010000126.1 GCA_944392635.1 uncultured Clostridia bacterium
CAACAGGTGGTGGAGCATCACTAGAATTTTTAGAAGGAAAGAAACTACCAGGAATAGAATGTTTATTAGATAAATAAAATAAAAGGATGTTGAAAATGAATGATTTTAAAAAGACGCTTAGAAGTGAAAATAAGCAAGTAAAAAGAAATAGAAAGATAAAAGATAAACCACAAATGTGGCAATTCTATAAAACATATAAAAAAGGAAAAAGTGGTAATAAAATATATAAAAGCAGAATATCGACTAAGAATGAATTGAGTCAAAATGATTATTTAGGAGGAGTTTCTTGTTTCATATTAGATGAAAAGGGAAATATACTAATAGAAAGACGAGGAAACACAAAAATCACAGCAGGAGAAATAGATTTATGTTCCGGACATATTGATAACAATGAAACTCCAACTCAAGCAATGATTAGAGAATATGTAGAAGAATTGCACAAAGGGAATCAAAAAGAACAAGAACAAGCAAGAAATGAAGCAATAAATAATTTAAAGAAACTAGAAGAACTAGATTTGATATTTAAAAATAAAGGCAATGAAAGAAAGTTTTTTATACAATTTTATGTAATGAAAACAAGTCTTAAAAGTTTTAGTATTCAAAAAGATGAAGTAGATGAAATAGAATGGATTCCTATGGAAAAAGCATTTAACTTGATAAGACAAAATAAAACTAAATTTCCATATGATAAACGATATGAAAAAATATTTATACAAGTAAAAGAGCATTATCAAGAAAAGAATAAAAATGAAAAACAAATATAAAGGTGAGAAAAATGGTAATTACTTTATCAGGAGTTACAGGTGTTGGTAAATCATATTTTAAAAAACAAATTCAAGAAAAACTAGGGATTCCAGCACAAACTATTGTAACAACAAGAGAAAAAAGAGATGGGGAAATAGACGGAATAGACAAAAAATTTGTAAATGATGAAGAATTTGAAGATTTAAAAAGAAAAAAAGAGATTATAGTTACATTTGAAATGTTAGGGTATAAATATGGGTATCCAAGAAAAGAAATGGAATCAAACAAAAATAGTGTGGTAGAATTACATTATCCAATAATATATCAATTAAAAAAAGAAGTTAAAAACACATTTTCAATATATATGATTCCAAAAGATATAGAAATAGCAAAACAAAATTTAAAACAAAGAAAATTGAATCCAAAAATAGAAAAAGATAGACTAAAAGAAATAGAAGAACATGTTAAGAACTTTAAAGCTAATAAAGAATTAAGAGAACAATTTGATTATATTTTTTACAATGACTATACAGAAAATTCAGTAAATAAGTTGATAGACATACTAAAAAATAAATGCATGAAAAAAGTTATAATATAATTATTAATTAGGAGTGGGGATTTTAAGGACCGTCCCCTAATCCCTGAAAGGAGATTTTATGAGAAGGAAAGTAATTGCAGGAAACTGGAAGATGAATATGCTTCCAAATGAAACAATACAGTTTATTGAAGAATTAACACCATTGGTAAAAGATACAGATAATGAAGTGATTTTATGTGTGCCATATACAGATTTATTTTATGCTCTACTTACAGCACAAAACACAAATATAAAAATAGGAGCACAAAATATGCATTTTGAAGAAAGTGGTGCATATACAGGAGAAGTTTCTGGAAAAATGTTAAAATCAATTAATGTAGAATATGTAATAATTGGACACTCAGAAAGAAGACAATATTTTAATGAGACAGATGAAAGTGTTAATAAAAAAGTAAAAGCAGCTTTTGAAAATGGATTAAAGCCAATTGTATGTGTTGGAGAAACATTAGAACAAAGAGAAGCAGGAAAAGTAGAAGAAATAATAACTAATCAAACAAAACTTGCTTTAGAAGGACTAACAAATGAACAAGTCGAAAATACAATTATAGCATATGAACCAATATGGGCAATTGGAACAGGTAAAACTGCAACAAAAGAAGATGCAAATGATGCTATAAAAGCTATAAGAAATAAAATTGCTGAAATCTATGGACAAAATACTGCTGATAGAGTTATAATACAGTATGGTGGAAGTGTTAAAAGCTCAAATGCCAAAGAATTATTTTCTATGCCTGATATAGATGGTGCTCTTGTTGGAGGAGCAAGTTTAAAGGCAGATGAATTTAGCAAAATCGTTGGATTTGAACAATAATCATCATTTGGCGTTGTTACATTTCAATTTAAATTCAATCAACGTGCAATAGCACGCCTCATGAATTTAAATCTCATGTGCCTAGCCAAATACTAATTCTTGTCCAAATCCAAAGGATTAAGGAAAACAAAACTTTACCAAAGAAAAGTACACTTAAATACAGTTATATAAATTTAGTAAAGGAAGGATAAAAGAAATGAAAGATAAACTAACAATGTTAATGATATTAGATGGATTTGGAGATAATCAAAATCAAGACGGAAACGCTATAAAATTAGCAAATACACCTAATATTGATAAACTAATGAAAAAATACCCAAATACAGATATATTTACAAGTGGATTGGCAGTAGGACTTCCAGAAGGACAAATGGGAAATTCAGAAGTAGGACACACAAATATAGGAGCAGGAAGGATTGTTTATCAAGAATTAACAAGAATTACAAAATCAATAGAAGATGGAGATTTTTTCACAAATCCAGAATTTATAGCAGCAATTGAAAATTGTAAAAAATATAATTCAAAATTGCACATATTAGGTCTAGTATCAGATGGTGGAGTTCACAGTCACAATAGACATTTATATGGATTACTAGAAATGGCAAAAAGAAGAGATTTTGAAAATGTATATGTACATTGTTTCTTAGATGGAAGAGATACACCACCAGCATCAGCAGAAGGATATATAATGAAACTACAAGAAAAAATGGAAGAAAAACAAATTGGGAAAATAGCAAGTATTTCAGGAAGATTCTATGCAATGGATAGAGATAAAAGATGGCAAAGAATCCAAAAATGTTATGATGCAATGATAAATGGAGAAGGAATAAAAGCAGGAAATACTATAAAAGCCATAGAAGACTCATATCAAAAAGAAGTATTTGACGAATTTGTTGAACCAACAGTGATTTGCAATGGTGAAGAACCAGTTGCAACAATAGGTAAACATGATAGTGTAATATTCTTTAACTTTAGACCAGATAGAGCAAGAGAAATAACAAGAACATTAGTAGATCCAGAATTTAACGAATTTGAAACTAAAAAAGATTTAGATTTATACTATGTATGTTTTACAAGTTATGATGAAACAATGCCAAATGTACACATTGCATTCAAAAAAGAACCATTACACAATACATTTGGAGAATATATAAGTAAATTAGGATATACACAATTAAGAATTGCTGAAACTGAAAAATATGCACATGTAACATTTTTCTTTAATGGAGGAGAAGAAAAACAATATCCAGGAGAAGACAGAATATTAGTACCATCTCCAAAAGTAGAAACATATGACCAAAAGCCAGAAATGAGTGCATATGAAGTAACAGATAAAGTATTAGAAGCAATTAAAGCTGATAAATATGATAGCATAATTTTAAACTATGCAAATACAGATATGGTTGGACATACAGGAAGCTTAGAAGCAGCTATAAAAGCAGTAGAAGCAGTAGATGAATGTGTAGGAAAAGTAGTAAATTTAGTAGAAGAAAAACAAGGAAACTTAATAATAACAGCAGACCATGGAAATGCAGAACAAATGATAGACTATAAAACAGGAGAACCACATACAGCACATACTACAAATCCAGTTCCAATAATATTAGTAACACCAAATAAAGATTTAAAATTAAAATCAGGTGGAAAACTAGCAGATTTAGCACCAACAAT
>CALXXH010000127.1 GCA_944392635.1 uncultured Clostridia bacterium
AACATATTTTTACTGGTCTTTCTCCTACATATTGTTTATATTTCTTAAAAGTTTCTCTTGTGAATTTTGATGGTGTAACATGTAGTATAAATTCTGTATCTTCTATTACTTCTTCAAAATCGTTTGAGCATATAATATTTTCAGGTATTTCTACTTTTGGTAAAAATTTGCATTTCTTTTCTTCATTTATTAATCTTTTTTCTTCTTCGTCAAATGACCATATTTTTATTTCATTTCCACATCTTGCTAAGTGGCATGCTAGTGCTACTCCCCAACTTCCACTTCCTATTATTGCTATTTTCTTCATTGATTATTCTCCCTCTTTTCTTCTTATCTTATATACTGTATAATTTTACTATTATTTATTTCGTTGTTTGATGGATGAAACTAATGCTAATATAACTACTATAACTAAAATAATTATTAAGATTATTGTATATAAAGAAAAAACTTTTTTATCAGGTTGCTTTACTATATTTTCATCCACATTATATTCAATTTCACATTTGTTATTTTCTATTTTGAAGTTATCAATATGTACAATATAGTCTTGATCATCATCAGTTTTAATTCTATATTTCATATCTAGTTTGTTATAACTTGATAATATATCAAAACTATATATTTCTTTACTATTTTTATCAAGTAAAATTTGTATATATTCTATTCCATTTTCTTCATATACTTCATCTTGTACTTTTGTTGTTTTTACATTTATACTAGGTATTGTATTTTCTTTTAAAGTACTCACACCTTCATAATTTATATTTAAATCATCATTTTTTATTGCAAATTCTATATATCGTTCTGGTAGTAATAGATATATTTGAACATTTTTGTTTTCGCTATTGTTAATAACTTTAAATTCTAGTTCAAAATATTCTTCTGTATTTGAATAAGATGTTATATTAGTTAATAATATTATTATTATAAATAGTGTTATTAAATAAATAATTTTATTTCTCATATGTTCCTCCATTTATTCTTTGGTAATTTCTTATTGTATAGGAAAAATCGAAGATTTTTACGTATACAAAAAGATTAATTTACCTTAATACGCACAATAATTGCGAAGCAATTTTGTGCATCTGGACATAGAAATCTTTGATTTCGTTAATGTCCAATTTTCTTATTTTTTAAAACTTAGCTTATTTTCAGTTCCATTTAATATTCTTTTGATATTACTTCTGTGATTGTATAGAACTATAACAGCTAAGATTATACTGTATATAAGATATACATTTCCTTGTTTTCCTTCTGTTAGTACTGTATAGTGGTCATTTATAAATAAAGTTAATACCGGAAATAATACAGCTGCTGCACATGAACCTAAAGAAACCATTCTAGTAAGTGCCATTAGAACTATTGCAAATACAAGACATATTAATCCTATTTGCCAATTGCTCATTAGTAATATTCCTAAAGATGTTGCAACTCCTTTTCCTCCTTTAAATTGAAAGAATACTGGGAAAGTGTGTCCTAGTACTACTGCAACACCTGCAACTTGTAGTAATAGTTCTTTATTTACATCTTTTATAATATTTCCTAGTATTATTGATATTACTATTGCAACTACTCCTTTTAATACATCACATACTAATGTTAAAGCTGCAGCTTTTTTCCCTACACTACGAAGCATATTTGTACTACCTGCATTTCCACTTCCTTTTTCTCTTACATCAAATCCTGCAAATTTTTTGCTAAATATTACTGAAAAATTAATACTTCCTATACAATAAGCAATTATTGCCATAATAATATAAACTATCATTATTTTTCCTCTCCTTTTTCTCTTACTATTATTCTTACTGGTGTTCCTTCCAATCCAAATTCTTTCCTTATTTGGTTCACCAAGTATCTTTCATATGAAAAGTGAAATAAATCTTTATCATTTACGAATATTACAAATGTTGGTGGTTTTGTTGAAGCTTGTGTACCATAAAGTATTTTTAATCTTTTTCCTTTATCTGTTGGTGGTTGTACTATTGCTATTGCTTCATTTATTACCTGATTTAATACAGATGTTGATATTCTCATTGAATTTTGTTCTGCTACATGGTTTATTAAGTCAAATAATTTGTTTACTCTTTGTCCTGTCTTTGCTGATATGAATATTATTGGTGCATATGATAAATATTTTAATTGTTCATATATTTCTTTTTTATATTTTTCTAATGTTCCTGTTTCTTTTTCAACTGCATCCCACTTATTTACAACTATTATTACTCCTTTTCCTGCCTCATGTGCTTCTCCTGCAATTTTGGCATCTTGGTCTGTAATTCCTTCTTGTGCATCTATCATCATCAAACATACATCTGCTCTTTCTATCGCTAAAAGGGTTCTCATTATACTAAATTTTTCAATAGACTCTTTTATTTTACTTTTCTTTCTAACTCCTGCTGTATCTATTAATACATATTTTCCTTTTTCATTTTCAAATTCTGTATCTATTGCATCTCTAGTTGTTCCTGCAATATCACTTACAATTGCCCTATTTTCTCCTAATATTCTATTAATTAAAGATGATTTTCCTACATTTGGTTTTCCTATTACTGCAACTTTTATTACATTATCATCATCTTCTCCTTCTTCTTTTGGTGGAAAGCTTTCATATATTTTGTCTAGCACATCACCTACTCCAAGTGCATTTGTTGCAGATAGTGGCATAGGTTCTCCTAATCCTAAGTTATAGAATTCATAAATTTCATTTTTATCTCTTTCAAAGTTATCTGCCTTATTACATACTAAAACAATTGGTTTTCCTGATTTTTTTAGCATTAAGGCTATTTCTCTATCTGCTGCAGTTACTCCTTGTTTTACATCTGTTAAGAATATTATAACATCTGCCATTGATATTGCTAAATTTGCCTGTTCTCTCATTTGAGATAAAATTATATCATTTGAATCTGGTTCAATTCCTCCTGTATCTACTAAAGTAAAAGTTCTTCCTCTCCAATTTGTTTCTGCATATATTCTATCTCTTGTAACACCTGGTGTGTCTTGAACAATTGAAATTCTACTACCTGCTAAATAATTAAAAAAAGTTGACTTACCTACATTTGGTTTTCCTATTATTGCTACTATTGGTTTTGCCATTTTGTCTTATTGGGGACGTTTCTATTTGGACATTTTTGTCCATTCTGGGACACATCTCCTTTCTCCTTTCCTTTATTCTCTATGTTAGAATTATATATTATCTTTTAAAAAAACTCAAGTATATAATTATTATTAATTTTTAATATACTTCCATTTTTACTTGCTTTCCTTTAAATGCATATACCATTTTTGTTATATTTTTAAATCCTCTTTCCTTTAAGTTTTGTTCATATCCTTTTTCTTCTATTTGCTTTTTGGCATTTTCTATTGTTTCTTCTATTGTTTTTTCTTTATCTTCTTTATATACTTTAAATTCCATTATAAAACTATTTTCATTTTTATCTTTTGGCTCTAGCATTATGTCATACCTTCCTAGTCTTGATTCCCTATTTGAATTTACGTAGTAAGTGTCTTTTAGTCCTACTAACATTCCTAATACAAATGCATGGTAAAAGTTTTCTGCTGTATTTTCTCCAACATCCATATAGCTAAACATTTCTTTTACTAGTATTTTAAATTTTTCTTCATATTCTTCTATATTTAATGTTACTAAATCTTTTAATATACTTTTTAAATCATTTCCTATTACTTTATTTCTAAACCAATCATCTATTATTTGTGAGAATAATAGATTTATTTCATAATTTGGTAATTTTAC
>CALXXH010000128.1 GCA_944392635.1 uncultured Clostridia bacterium
AAAAGGGCTTGATATATATCTTGCCCTTTACATCATTCCCATTTTTTTAGCAAATTGTTTTCCCTTTTTCATGATTCTTTTTTTATTCATCACATCACTTTCTGTATACATCATTATTAGTCCTGTAGTTATTAATCCACCTATTACTATTCCTTTAACAAATTTCATATCAACACTCTCCTATCTTTTTTTATTTTTGTTATCTTTTTTTATTATTTGTTATTTTTTCATTTTTATACAATTTTACAATGGTATATATTTCATGAATTGCAATTATCGCTAAAAAAATTCCAAATGCTTTTTTTAATACTTTTACATTCATATTTATTGATATATTTGCTCCAATAATTGCTCCTAATATTCCAAAAATTGAAATAATTATTGCTGATTTTAAATATATATTTTTATTTTTCAAATTTACTATTATTGCAACTATTGATGTTGGAATAAAAAATATTAAATTCGTTGCTTGTGCTATATGTTGTTCTATTCCCATAAAAAATGTAAGGAGAAATATTAATATTGTTCCTCCTCCCATTCCTGTTCCACTTACAATTCCTGATATAACTCCTATCAAAACTTCTATCATTTTAAAAACCTACTTTATCATTTTATATGATGCATATATTAAAAATATTGTAAAAGCTATTTTTAATATTTTTTCTGGTAATTTTTTTAATAATTTTGCTCCTATATATCCTCCTATTGTTCCTCCTATTGCACAAAATATTGCTACTTTCCAGTCTATATAGTTTTCTTTATAGTAAAAGAAACTACTTGTTACAACCATTGGTAAAATGCAAAACACTGATGTTCCTCTTGCTTTTGTATTGTCTAATTCTAATAGATAAATAAATGCTGGAACTAATATCATTCCACCACCTGTTGAGAATAATCCACTAATTATTCCTGCAAATATTCCTACTATACTTAATTTAAAAATATCTTTTCTTGAAAAATTTTTTGTTCTATCTTTATCCATAAAAAAACCTACTTTTTAGTAGGTTTTCCAATTTTTTTTATTTTATTCAAAATTTAATCTTCTATGTAGTATTTTGTTCCTAACATTTTATCTGGTAAGTATTGTTGTTCTACATAGTGTCCTGGGAAGTCATGTGGATATAGGTATCCTTCATGATAACCTAGTTCTTTCATTTTTTCTATTGGTGCATTTCTTATATGCATTGGTACTTCTCCTGTATCTTTGTTTTGCACATCTTCTAATGCTTTATTTATTGCCATATATGATGCATTTGATTTTTTTGATGTTGCTACATATACTGCTGCTTCTGCAAGTATTATTCTTGCTTCTGGCATTCCCACCATATGTACTGCCTGCATTGCCGCATTTGCTACTACTAATGCATTTGGATTTGCCATTCCTACATCTTCTGCTGCACAAATTACTATTCTTCTTGCTAAAAACATTGGATCTTCTCCTCCATTTATTGCTCTTGCAAGGTAGAATATTGCTGCATCTGGGTCTGTACCTCTCATTGATTTTATAAATGCACTTATATTGTCATAGTGTTCTTCTCCGTTTTTGTCAAATATTGCTTTTTTTGATTGTACACTATTTTTTATTACTTCATCTGTAATATGTATATATCCGTCTTCTTCCATATTTGTTGTTAATACTGCAACTTCTAATCCATTTAGTGCTGTTCTTACATCTCCACCACTAATTATCGCAAGTTTTCTTAGTGTTTCATCTTCTATTTTTATATTATATTCTCCTAATCCATCTTTTCTTTCAATTGCATTTTTTAATATTTGAAATATATTTTCTTCTGTTAATGGGTTTAGTTTTATTACCATAGATCTTGATATTAAAGCCTTATTTACTTCGAAATATGGATTTTCTGTTGTTGCTCCAATTAGTATTATTGTTCCATTTTCTACATATGGAAGTAAAGCATCTTGTTGTAGTTTGTTAAATCTATGAATTTCATCAATAAATAGTATGCTTTTTCCTGCTGGATTTAGCATAAAGTTTTTTGTTTCTTCTATTACTCTTTTTATATCTGCAACTCCTGCTGTTACTGCATTTATCTTGTAAAATTTGTATTTTGTTGTTTCACTTATTACTCTTGCAAGTGATGTTTTTCCACATCCAGGAGGTCCAAATAGTATAATACTTGATAATCTATCTGCTTTTATTGTTCTATATAGTATTTTATCTTTTCCTAAAACATGTTCTTGTCCTACATATTCTTCTAATGTTCTAGGCCTTATTCTAAATGCTAATGGTTCATTTGAATTCAATTTATCTTCCCTCCCAGTTCTCTATTTTAATTCTTTTACAATTCTTTTCCTAATAATAGTAATCCTTTTTTGATTAAATCTTCTGTTGATAGTTCTTTTTTATTTTCTATTTTTTCAAATGCTTTTTCTATTGATTTTCTATTATATCCTAATACTTGAAGTGCTGCTACAGCTTCTTGTACTTTGTTATCATCTTGTATTGCTTGTTTTACTTTTATGTTTGTTTCTGTATTTTGTTTTATTCCTTTTGATGCATTTGTTAATTCTTCTATTTGTTGTTCTTTCTTTATTTTATCTTTTAATTCTAATATTATTCTTTTAGCTGATTTTGGTCCAATACCTGGAATTGTTGTTAATGTTTTTATATCTTCTGCTATTACTGCTAATGCAAATTCACTAGGTTCACAAATTGCAAGCATTGTCAATGCTGTTTTTGCTCCCACTCCACTTACACTAATTAATAATTCAAACATTTTTAATTCTTCTTGTGTATTAAATCCAAATATACTTATATCATCTTCTCTTACTCTATAATATGTATGTACTTTTACTTTTTCTCCTATGTTTCCTAATTTTTCTATTCCAGTATCTGACATGAATACTTTATATCCTAATCCTCCTACATCTATTACTACATATCCTGTCATTTTTATTTCTAAGGTTCCTTTTATATATGCTATCATAATATTTTTCCTTCCTAATTAATTTTAATAAAAGTGTTGACAATTTTTAATCAATATGCTTTTATAATTTTTTTGTCTATATATCATAAAAATATGTTGCTTCTAAATCTGCTTCATGTGTAAGTAATGCTATTGGGTATTTTTTATATGCTGCTCCAATTGTGTTATATAGTTCTTTTGGTTCTGTGTATCCCATATGCCATCTTATTGAATATTTTTCTTCTGGTGTTAGTTTCATATATTCTGTTATCATCATTACAGATTTTTCTCCATGTCCATATGGTATTGTGTCTTCTATTGTATAATATGGTACTTTTTCCCATACTCCTAATGCATTTTTTGCATTTCTGTAATCTACTTTATAGAAGTTTGTTTTACAAATATCATGTAATAATCCTATTATTATTACTGATTCTTCTGGTATGTTTATTGGTTCTATACAATGTTCTACTTTGTGTTTTAATATTTCATATACTTTTAAACTATGTTCTGCAAGTCCTCCTTCATAATCTCCATGAAATCTTGTACTTGCTGGTGCTTTGAAAAAATCCGTTTTTTCTAAAAAGTTTATTAATTCATCTATTCCTTCTCTTTTTACTGTTTTTAATATTTCTAAATATTTTTCTTTTATATTTTCTTTCATTTTTTCATTCCTTCCACTATTTTATATTTTTTTCATGATTCTTAATACTGTTATGTTTTATTATTTAAGTCATTATTAATTCTTTTGTATTATATATTTTTCTATTTTAAAAGTCAATATTTTACGAAAATTTGTTTT
>CALXXH010000129.1 GCA_944392635.1 uncultured Clostridia bacterium
TTTCTATTTTTTTATTAAATTCTTTTTCATACCATTTGTTTAGTTTTCTTCTTTTCTTAAATATTAAAATATTTTTATCTCGATATTTTTCTAAGACTTCTTTTATCGTATTTCCTTTTGTTTTATTCCAATTAATTGTAGATTTTATAAATTCCAACTCCATTTTTTCTTTACATCCTGGTATTTCTGCTCTTTCTTTTCCTCTTTCTTTAAAATGTCTAGAAAGTATTCCTTTTAGTCTTGCAATGGTAGAATAATTTAAAAATATTATTAAATCTGCTTTTTTAACTCTTTCTTCTAATGTGGCTTTATATGTTCCATCTATTACCCATTTAGGTTCCTGTGTTTTTTCTAAGATTATTTTGTCTCTTTCTTCTTTATCTCTTGGTACCCAATTTGCTAAATGATGTATACCATCTAAATGATAAATTGGTAAATTTAGCTCTTTTCCTAAGTTATTTGCTAATGTGCTTTTTCCTGTTCCTGGTCCTCCAATTATAGCGATTCTAGAAATCTCCTTCATTTTTAAAACCTCCCTACACAACGCAAATATGGCTGAAAAATATAAATCCTTTTTCAACCTTATTTACCAAATTTTATTTTGTCATCTATCTTTTTCATATATATATTTATACTACAATTTATTTAATTTGTATATACTTTTACATAACTTTCTTTTCATTTCTTGCAAATTTATAAATATTGTCATATAATATGGACTAACATTGAATTTAATTTGAAGGGATGATGCAATATGAGTAGATTATCAATTAGAGAACTTTATAAAAGTTCAAAAGATTTTGAGAAAAAAGAAATAACTATTGAAGGTTGGGTTAAAACTGTTCGTGATTCTAAAACTTTTGGTTTTATTGAATTAAATGATGGAACTTTTTTTAAAAATCTTCAAATAGTTTTTAATGATACTTTAAGTAATTTCGAAGAAATTTGTAAATTGACTATTAGTTCTTCAATTAAAGTTACAGGTACTTTTATTCTTACACCTGAATCTAAACAACCTTTTGAAATTCAAGCAAAAAGTATTGAAATAGAAAGTTTAGCAGATTCAACATATCCACTTCAAAAGAAAAAACATTCTTTTGAATATTTGAGAACAATTAGCCATTTGCGTCCAAGAGCAAATACTTTCCAAGCTGTATTTCGTGTAAGAAGTGTTTTAGCATATGCTATTCACAAATTTTTCCAAGAAAGAAGTTTTGTATATGTTCATACTCCTCTAATTACTGGAAGTGATGCTGAAGGTGCTGGAGAAATGTTTAATGTGAATTCTTTTGATTTAAATAATATTCCTAAAGATAAAGATGGAAATGTTGATTTTTCAAAAGATTTCTTTGGAAAACCTGCACATTTAACAGTTAGTGGACAATTAAATGCTGAAACTTTTGCTCAAAGTTTTTGCAATGTGTATACATTTGGTCCAACATTTCGTGCTGAAAATTCTAATACAGTAAAACATGCGGCAGAATTTTGGATGATTGAACCTGAAATATGTTTTGCTGATTTAAAAGATGATATGGATTTAGCTGAAGATATGATTAAATATATTTTTAGTTATGTATTAGAAAACTGTCCTGAAGAAATGGAATTTTTTAATAAGTTTATAGATAATGGTTTATTAGATAGATTACATCATGTTATATCTTCTAATTTTGCAAGAGTTACCTATACAGAGGCAATTGAAGAACTAGAAAAACATAATGATGAGTTTGAATATAAAGTATCATGGGGTGTTGACTTACAAACTGAACATGAAAGATATTTATGTGAAAAAATTTATAAAAAGCCTGTATTTGTTACTGATTACCCAATGGATATAAAAGCATTTTATATGAAACAAAATCCAGATGGAAAAACAGTTGCAGCAACTGATCTTTTAGTTCCAGGAATTGGAGAAATTATTGGTGGAAGTCAAAGAGAAGAAGATTATGATAAATTATTAAATCGTATAAAAGAATTAAATATGCCACTTGAAAATTATGATTGGTATTTAGACTTAAGAAAATATGGAAGCTGTAAACATGCAGGTTTTGGACTAGGATTTGAAAGAGCCATAATGTACTTAACAGGTATGCAAAACATCCGTGATGTTATACCATTCCCAAGAACTCCAAAAAATTGCGAATTCTAACCAGGGATTTTGGACGTTCCTCTTTTTATTAATAAAAATGAGAATGTACTATAATACATTCTCTATTTTTTTATCTTCCTTTACCTCTGTTTTGTTCTTGTAGTTCTTCTTGTCTTTTCACTTTAAATTGCACTACTTGATTTATTTTCTTTTCTAAGTTTTCATCACTTAACATCTGTATTTCTTTGTCCGTTAAAGGATTTTTAGGATTATCTCTCATTTCTTCTCTTTCTTCTTTTAATGCTTCAAATAATTTTTGTTTATCTTGTGGATTTAAGATATCAAATCGTCTCTCACCATTTTCTTCTTTTTCATCTTTTATGCTAACTTTTCCTAATAAATTTTCTGCATGACTTGCTAAAAAAGTACCATATTTTCTAAGATTAACATCTACTTGTTTTGCAACGATTCTTAATACCTTTTCTTCATCATAATTTTCAGGTCTTTCACTTTTTAGCGTTTCTAATATATTAGCTAATTGACTGTCACTAAATGCTTTATCTATTCTATAATATAATTCATCATAAGGTTGTAGTCCTTTATTAGTTATGATAATTTTTACAAATGTATTTATATCCTTTTGGGCCATCAATTCCTTACTCTTTATACTTTCTCTAAATAATTTTTCTTTCATTTTGTGTGGTAATTCGTCAAGTGTTTCCGCTTTTGTAGCCACTGATATTTCAGGTGATTCTACTACTTTTTTAGCTAATTCTACTTGTGTTTGTGCATCATCTACAGCTCCTACTATCAATGGTATTTTCTCTGTACCTTCTCCTTCGATATTTTGATCTATTTTTTCTTCTAAAACTTTATCTGGCATTTTCTTTAATTTTCTTTTTTCAAAAAACTCTTTTATCTTTTCTATAAATTGTATTTTCATTTTGTTTTCATACCTTTCTTTTTACAATTCAAATTATGTTACATTTTAATTATATATTCTAACTGTAAAAAAAGTCAAGCAATTCACACAAAAGTCACAAATTGCTTGATTTTCTCAAATTTTAATTTTTGTTATTTAGAGTTAATTTTAATTTATTCTAATTTTTTAAAGGTTCGTCACTAAATCCCTAAAAGCAGGGATTTTTAGGACCGTCCCCTAATCCCTTTTTCCATAATATGCATCTAATAATATCTGTTTTAATTCTGTTACTAGTGGCACTCTTGGGTTTGCTGTTGTACATTGGTCTTCAAATGTTCTATCTGCTAACATGTCTACTTTTGCTAGGAATTCTTTTTCTTCTATTCCTGCTTCTTTGAATGAATTTGGTATGTTTAGTTTTTGATTCATTTCTTGTATTTTTTCTATTAGGCTATTTATTCCTTCTTCAACTGTGTCTGCTTTTAATCCTGTCTTTTTAGCTAATCTATAATATTTTTGGTCTGCAATAAAATATTCATATTTTGGGAATGATACAAATTTACTTGGTTTTGATCCATTATATTTTATTACATAAGGTAATAGAATTGCATTTATCCTTCCATGTGGCAAGTGGAATTCTCCACCTATTTTATGTGCTAAAGAGTGGTTTATTCCTAAAAATGCATTTGTAAATGCCATTCCTGC
>CALXXH010000130.1 GCA_944392635.1 uncultured Clostridia bacterium
ACAAAATTTGAAGATGGAATTGTAAAAACAATAGATTGGTATTTAGCAAATCCAGATTGGTTAAAATAAGTTGTTTAAACCCTATGCATATTTTAAGCATAGGGTTTAAAGGAAGGAAAAGTTAAAAAATAATCTTTTAACCAGAGTTGTGCCCTATTAAAGGAATGTGAGGAAAAATGGAAAAATTAAAACAAATAAAAGAAAAATTGCTGACAAGAGAAGTAATTTTATATGTAGTATTTGGAATAGGAACTACTGTTGTAAATTTAGGATTATTTTATGTATTAAACTCTTTATTAAATTGGGATGAGAATTTATCAAATGTTATTGCAATAGTATGTGCAGTATTATTTGCATATTTTACAAATAAAGATTTAGTTTTTCATTCTAAAGCTGAAGATAAAAAAGAAAAGATAGCAGAGTTTTTTAAATTTATAGCAGGAAGAGCTTTTACAATGATTGTAGAATTTGTGGGATGCTGGATTTTATTTCAAACAGCAATTCCAGAAATAATTAGTAAATTATTTGTAACAGTTATTGTTGTAGTATTAAACTTTTTTATAAGTAAATTTTTTGCATTTAAAAGTAACAAAATAAATCAACATTTTGAATAGAAATGATTAAATACACTAAAAAATAAATTAAACATTCCCATGGGATTAGAAAATTGAACATTAACAAGGAGGAAGTAGAACATGAAAAAAATATCACTAGTTATACCAATGTATTATGAAGAAGAAGTTGCAAATGAATGCTATAATAAAGTAAGTAATGTATTAAAAGGACTAGAAGAAAAATATGATTATGAAATCATATTTGTTAATGATGGAAGCAAAGATAAAACACTAGAAATACTAGAAAAAATTGCAAAAGAAGATGAAAAAGCAAAAATCATTTCATTTTCAAGAAACTTTGGACATCAAGCAGCAGTAACAGCAGGATTAAAAGAAGTAACAGGAGATGCAATAGTAATAATAGATGCAGACTTGCAAGATCCACCAGTATTGATACCTGAAATGCTTGAACTATGGGAGCAGGGAAATGAAGTAATATATGGAAAAAGAAAAACTAGAAAAGGAGAATCAGCATTTAAATTACTAACAGCAAAAATGTTTTATAAAACATTAAATGCTTTGTCAGATGTAGAAATACCAAAGGATACAGGAGATTTTAGATTAGTAGATAGAAAAGTAGTAGATGTAATAAACTCACTTCCAGAGCATAATAAATTTTTAAGAGGATTATTTAGCTGGGTAGGATTTAAACAAAAAGCATATGAATATGAAAGACAAGAAAGATTTGCTGGGAAAACAAAATATCCATTAAAGAAAATGTTAAAACTTGCTTCAGATGGAATAATTAGTTTTTCAACAAAACCAATAAAATTAGTAGGAGCATTAGGAATACTTTCAATATTCATTTCTATAATAATACTAATTTATGCTCTAATATCATATATATTTAAATTAAATGATTTATCAGCAGGTTGGACATCAATAATGGTTGCAATAACATTTTTTGCAGGAGTTCAATTATTATCTTTATGGGTAATATCTGAATATATAGGAAGAATATATGATGAAGCAAAGGGAAGACCACAATATATAATAGATAAAAAGATAAATTTTGATAAATAAAAATGTATATAGAAAATTAGCATTGAATTGATAAGAAAAAGGTTATAAAAGATAACAATAGGAAACGAAATAAGATAAAAAGGATTTAATTCTGCTAAAAATAAAGGAGAAAAAGGGATGTATAAATTTAATGAAGAAGCTTTTAAAAGATATTTTTTTCATGGAGATAGTAATCCAAATGGTACAATAGATGGAATTTTATATTTTGTATATGTAAATGAGATGCATTATATTCAAGAAATGAATAAAATAAATAAAAAAACAATAGAAACAGAAGATGAAATAAAAGAATTTTCAAAAGAAGCAGCAAACATATTCAAACAATATCATAGATTTGTGGAATTAAATAATATTCCAGGAGTATATAATTTCTATAGAAAAGAAAGAGAAGGACAAGAAAAAGGAAAAGAAGATATTTTGCAAAAAAGAATGAAAGAAAAAATAGAAAAAACATTTTTGCCATATTTCAAAGAAAAGTTAAGAGAATATGCACACTTCCCAGAACATTCTGTGAAACTGGCTGAAAAAGATTCACATAGATTTGCAAGATATTCTCCATATGATGGAAATAAATGGTGGAAAGATGAACAATATAAGCCATATATGGATAATGAAGAAAAAATAGAAAATGATTATGAAGGGCAAAAATATATTCCACACATATTAAGACATTGGACAGAAGATGTTTATGATATATTAAAATTTTTAAAACAATTAGAACAAGATGATAACAATGCATATATTGATTTATGGTTAAGAACAAGATTGAATAGAGCAAAAAATGGGACTATAGAAGGAATACAAGAAAAAGAAATAAAAAGATTAGAACATGCATGTGAAAAAATAAGGAAAATAAGATTAGAAGAAGAAAGAAAGAATAAATCACAAAAGAGTGAAGAAGAAACGGAAAGATAGGAGGGAGAATATGGAGAAAAAAAGAATATTAACAGGAGATAGACCAACAGGAAGATTACATATAGGTCATTATTTTGGTTCATTAAAAAAGAGAGTAGAAATGCAAGACTCAGGAAACTATGACATGTATATATTAATTGCAGATGTTCAAGCATTAACAGACAACTTTAATAATCCTGAAAAAGTAAGAAAAAATGTAAGAGAACTTGCAATGGACTATTTATCATGTGGAATAAATCCAGAAAAAACAACAATATATATACAATCAATGATTCCAGAAACAGCAGAATTAACAATATATTATTCAAACTTAGTAACAATTTCAAGACTAGAAAGAAATCCAACAGTAAAGACAGAAATTGCCCAAAAAAAAGAACTATTTGGAGAAAGTGTTACATATGGATTTTTAGGATATCCAGTAAGTCAAGCAGCAGACATAACAACATTTGAAGGTGAATTAGTGCCAGCAGGAGAAGACCAAGAACCATTAATAGAACAAGCAAGAGAAATAGTTAGAAAATTTAATAACATATATGGAGAAGTTTTAGTAGAACCAAAGATAGTATTATCAACAGGAAAAAGAATAAAGGGACTAGATGGAAATGAAAAAATGGGAAAATCACTTGGAAATGCTATATATCTAGCAGATAGTGAAGAAGTAATAACAAAAAAAGTAATGAGTGCAGTAACAGACCCTAATAGAATAAAAAAAGATGACTTGGGAAATCCTGATATATGTATGGTAGCATATTATCATAAACTGTTTTCGACAGATGAAGAAATAGAAACAGTATGCAAAGAATGTAGAGCAGGACAAAGAGGATGTGTAGCATGTAAAAAACAACTAGCAAAAAACATAATAGAATACTTAAGACCAATAAGAGAAAGAAGAGCATACTATGAACAACATCCAGAAATAGTAGATAAAATACTAAGAGAAGGAACAGAAAAAGCAAGAAAAACAGCAAAAGAAACAATGAAAAAAGTAAAACAAGCAATGAAGTTAGATTATTTTGAGTAATAATATATGTAAAAAAATATAGTCTATCTATTCATATTTTAGTTTTAAATTTTTTATAGGAGAAAAATTTATGGAATATTCAAAAAAGATAATTCAAAAAAGAAATACTAAGGAAGATGTTTAT
>CALXXH010000131.1 GCA_944392635.1 uncultured Clostridia bacterium
TTCTCTTGCAAGTATATATCCACCTTTTGCAAGTTCTTCTTGGTCATCATATATTGCAAATGATTCTGTATCTCTTACATTATCTGTTGAAATGAATTTTTTAGGTTCAAATAGAAATTCTCCTGATTTGTCCATTATTGTATAATAATCATTGCTTCCATTATCAAATGTTACTAATGCATATCCATCTACAAATACTGGATAATTGCTTACATTTTGTTCTGCTAAGTCTATTACTTTGTTACCATTCTCATCATAAAATGCTTCTTTTATGTATATTAATCCTTCTGCATATTTTCCTGTAGTTAATCCATAAAATCCATCTACTCCTAAAGTTTTTTCATTTCCGTTTTTATCTATTAAACAAAATGTACCATCTTTTACTGCTACTGCATATCCATTGTTATAGTTTGCCATTTCTTCAATATATCTATCTTCTGTTGGTCCTTTTACTGTTTGTGCTGTTTCTGTATTGAAGATAAATGCTGGTGTTTTATAACTTCCTTCTTCTTTTTGAAGTACTAAGAACATACCTTCACCCAAATATTTCATCCTTGTATAATTTTCTGATAATTCTAGTATATATTCTTGCTTTTCTAAATCATATAATCCCATTTTTTCAGTTGTTCCTAAATAGTCTTCTTCATCTGTTTCTACTATGGCAAATCCATCTCCGCTGTTTTCAACTTCCATATCTTCATTTATTGTTAATACTGTTTTTCCTTTTTTGTCTATTATTCTTTCACTTTTTTCATCTTCTACTTTTGCATATCCATCTATGAAGTTTTCTACACTATCTGGGATTCCTAGCCCCCTTGAAATTTCTCCTAATTCAAATAATTCTTTTCCTTTTTCATCTATTAGATATACCTTGTTATTTTCATCTCTTACCCATGCAACCCCATCACTAAAGTCTTTTGCATCTGTTATTTTCGTTTCTTCATTTTTTCCTGCATTCGCTACATCACTTGTTGTATTTTGTTTTAATAGTGATGATGACATATCTAACACAGCTTTTTGTTTTGTCATTGTATACATTGCACTACCAATAGTTATGCACAAGAATATAGCTACTGCAGCAATTATTGGTAAAACTATTGCTTTTTTTACTGAATATGGTTTTGCACTTAATCCTTTTTTATTTGTATGTTTTGTTTCCCATTTTAATAGTGAAATTGGAATCCATAATGAATATATTCCTATTGTGATTATTGATAATAGTACCCATTTAATCCATAATCCAAGTAGTTGTAATGATCTTCCATCAAATTCCATTCTATCGCCATCTATTACTGTATGGCTAATTCTCCAATTGTAAACTAAGCATAAAGCACATGGGAATAAAATTCCAACTGAAAATACACTTATAAATACTGCTAATAATATCCATCCTATGTATTGAAGTGTTGTTCCATCAAATTGTGATTTATTATTTTCATCTTTTTCTCCACTTGGAGTTGTTCCTTCATAATGTGTATGTTTTAAAATCCATTTATTTTGTTGTACTGGTATCCATAGTGTGTATATTCCTAATGTAATGATGCTTAATAGTAGCCATAGTATCCATCTTCCTAATAGTTGGTATCCTTTGCCATCAAAATATAATCTTTTTCCATTTATTACAGTATGTTTCATTTGCCATTTGTATATAAAGCAAAGTGCAAAGGGATAACAAATTCCAAGTGTGATTAATGTTACTAAAAATCCTAATATCTTCCAACCTATTAATTGTAACAAACCACCATCAAAATATGATTTTTCAAATTCGATTTTTGGTTCTTCTTTATTTTCTTTTTGCTTTATTTCTGTGTTTTTCTTTTCTTCTGGTTTATTTTCTACTGCTTTCTTCTCTACCGGTTTAGTTTCTTTTAGTTTGTTTTCTTGTGTTTTCTTTTCCTCTGGTTTATTTTGTTTTACTTCTTTTTTGTCTTCTGTTTTGTTTTCTAATTTTTCATCTTTCTTTTCTTCTTTTTTGTTTTCTACTTTATCATTTTCTGCCACTTATATTCCCCCTTTATATTAATTTTATTATGACAATATTTTAAAATTTCCTCCTTTCTTCCTAAAAGGCAAAAAACTTAAACAGTAACTATACTAAAGTTATTGTTTAAGTTTTTATTGTTTTAATTCATTAACTCATATATACATTCATATAAACGAACCAAAAATTTTAACATATTTTTATCCCCTTACTTTATATTCATATTATATATCAAATTTATACAAATGTATATATTTTTTCAAAATTTTTTATTATCCGATTTTTTCTATATCTATACGAGCATTTTCATAGACAATATCTTCAATTGATACTCCATTTAACTTCAAGATATCTCCTGTTTGTAATCTTAGTATTACTGTGCTTGTTAATGTCATTCTATTACTAGTACTATTTCTTATAACTGGTGATTCATTAAATGTATCTTGTAATGGTTCATTATTTACTGAAAGTATTGCATTAAAATTAAAAGTTCCTGTTACATTTTGTACTCCATATAACTGATATGAAACTTGATATATTCCTGTTTCATTTATTTGTATTTCATCACTGCCTTCTGTATGACTTATTGCATTTCCTTCAATAATATTGTTTTGGCTAAATCTAATTGATGTTGTTCCAACTGTTGTATTATCTCCATTTCTTGCTATTGCAACTAAAATATTTGGGTTAGACTGTGGATTTTTAGAATTTATACACAGTATTAATAATACTATTATTGTTATTACCAAAAAGATTATACTTGCTATTTTTATAACTTTCCACTCATTACATTCACAACACATAAATATTCCCCCTATTATATATTATGAATGTTTTTGTATAAAGTTTCTCCTTCTTTTATTGTTTCTAGTACTTGTATTTCCTTTATTTTATCTATTTCAATTTCTAATGGATTTTTGTCCAATATTATTAAATTTGCTAGTTTTCCTTCTTTGATACTACCTTTTAAGTCTAATCCTTTTGTATTAAATATTCCACTATGTCCTGACTTATTTTGTATTACTACTGGATTTTCTTTTATTATTTCATCTATTTCCTCTTTTTGTATGTTTCTTTTTTCTTCTAAATTTGTTTGGTCATAATTATTAGCAATAATCCATTTATTTTTATCTATTTTATTGTTTTGTTTGAATTCTTTTAGTTTTTCTTTTATTTCTTCTATATTACTACACTCTTCTAATGATATTTGCATAAAATTATTTGCAACACCAAAAAAATGACTATGTGCATCTATGAAAGAAGGCATCATTGTTTTTCCTTTTAAGTCAATTATTTTTGTTTGTTTATCTTGATGTTTTAGTATTTCTTTTTTTGTTCCTACTTTGCTAATTATTTTGTCTTCTACTAATATTGCCTCAACTTTATTTTTTTCATTTTCTTCTAGTGTAATAAATTTTCCATTTATATATATTTTTTTCATCTTACTAACTTCCTTTTATATTAATAATATTAGTATGTGAAAGAAAAAAGATATTATAATTTAATTTGTAAAAAATTATTTATAATATCTTTTTATATATTAAATCTTTACTATTTTTTCCCATGGTAAATCTTTTTTTCCAAAATGTCCGTAGTTTGTTGTTTTAGAATATATTG
>CALXXH010000132.1 GCA_944392635.1 uncultured Clostridia bacterium
TCATATAGATATACAAGTAAAATCCAATCTAGATATTTTTTGTATTTTTTTAATAAGATATGATTAATTTTGTTTTCCTGTTTTGGATATTGCTCTATTTGTTGTTTCATTTTTTCTATTAATTTTTCATAGTCTTTCTCAATTCCTGTAATAATTAGTTTTTCTTTTGCTCTAGTTAATGCAACATATAGTATTCTCATTTCTTCTGCAAGTGTTTCTACAAATACTTCATTTCTTATTGCTGCTTTACTCAAAGTATCATATTGTATTTGTTTTTCATAATCTATGTATTTTACACCTATTCCCATTTTTTGATGTAATAATATGCTTTTATTTAAATCCATCAAATTAAATTGTTTTCCTGTACTTGATAAAAACACTACTGGAAATTCTAGTCCTTTACTTTTGTGTATACTCATTATTCTAACTACATTTTCATTTTCTCCTATTATTTTTGCTGCTCCTAAATCTCCACTACTTAAATGGATTTTTTCTATAAAATGAATAAAGTTATATAATCCTTTAAAACTTGCTGTTTCGTACTGTTTTGCTCTTTCAAATAACATTTTTAGATTTGCTTGTCGCAATAGTCCATTTGGCATTAAACTTACATAGTTATAATAACCAGTATCTACATATATTTTCCATATTAGTTCATCTAATGCTAAGTATTCTTGTTCTTTTCTCCAATTATCTAGGTTATTTAAAAAGTTTTGTATTTTGTTTTTTAATTTTTCATCACAAGATATTACTGCTTTTTGCATACAAGTATAGAAGTTGTCTTTTTTGTCATTTAATCTTATTTGTATTAATTCATCATCTGTAAATTTTCCAATTGGTGATCTTAGTACTGTTACTAATGGAATGTCTTGTATTGGATTATCTATTATTTTTAATAAACTCATTATTGTTTGAATTTCTATTGAATCCAAGTATTCTTGTGAACTGTCTGCAAATACTGGCATTCCTAAATTTAAAATTTCTTGTTCATATATTGGTGCTGATTTTGATGTTGCTCGTAATAATATGACTATGTCTTTGTATTCTATATCTCTATATGCGTCTTTCTTTTTGTCATATACTTGATATCTGTTTTCTATTAATTCTTGTATTTTATTTGCTACAAATCTTGCTTCTAATTCAATATCTTCTATATGTTCATCATCTTGTAATTCTTCATTTTCTTCTATATATGTCTTTTCTTCATCTTCTATTTCTTTTGTTTGTATCACATTTATTTCAATTTTTTGGTTTTGCTCTACTTCAGGATAACTTGAACCTAAATTCAAGTATTCTTCTTCGTTATATAATATATCTCCTAATTGTTTGCTCATAATGTCTTGAAATATGTTGTTTGTAAATTTTAATACATTTTCCTTGCTACGGAAATTTTTGAATAATTGTATTTTTAAATTATCATCTTCTTGTTTTTCTTCTTTTTTCTTGTAGTTTTCATATTTTTCTAAAAATAGTTCTGGCATTGCTTGTCTAAATTTATATATACTTTGTTTAACATCTCCTACCATAAATATATTTTTATTGTTTGAGACTGCTGTTAGTATATATTCTTGTACTAAGTTACTATCTTGGTACTCATCTATTGCAACTTCTTTGAATTTATTTTCATATTTTTTTGCAATTTCACTTTTTTGTACATTGCCATTTTCATCTGTTTTTAATAAGATTTCTAATGCAAAATGTTCTATATCATAGAAGTCTACTATGTTTTTATCTCTTTTTCTTTTTGAGAATTCTTTTGTGAATTCTAATATTAGGTTTTCTAATTTTTTTAAAATTTCATACATATCATAAATGTCTTGATTTGCTTCTTTTGATGTGCAATTTAAGATTTTTGTAGTTATGTTTTTTATTTTTTCTTTTACTTCATCTCTTGCTGTTTTTGCTTTTTCTTTTATTTCTAGATTACTATTTTTTCTTGGCCATGTAACAAATTCTAAATTCTGGCATATTTCATATGACTTATCCCATGAATTTGTACTGTCTTTTAAGATTTTTAATTGTTCTAAGTCGTTTCTTATAACCTGCCAAAACTTTTCTAATTCTTTTTCTACACTTAAATGTCTTTCAATTGTTTCTAATGATTTTATACTATCTATTGCTGTTTCTTTTACTTCTTGTAATAGAACCTTTCCCCATATTGTTTGTCCAAAATCTTCTTCAAGTTTGCTTTTTAAGTTAAACATTTCTACTTTTTCATTTAACCACTTTTCAGGGAATGGATTGCTTTGTATATATGAGTATATTTTTAAAACTAATTCTTTTAGTGGTGTGTCATCTCTATAACTTGTGTATATATTAATTAGTTTTGAGAAGTCCTCGTTTTCACTTTCATATTTTTCTTCAAATATGTCATCTATTACTTCTTGTTTTAATAATTCTATTTCTGTTGTGTCTGCAATTCTAAAATTAGGAGAAATGTTTTCTAGTTCATAAAAATAGTTTCTTACTACTTCTAAACAAAAAGAATCTATTGTACATATACTTGCTTTGTTTAATATAGTTATTTGCTTTTGTAAGTTTTCATTTTCTGGCTCCTCATCTAGTTTTTTATATATTGCATCTAATATTCTTTCTCTCATTTCAGAAGCAGCTGCATTTGTGAATGTAACTACTAATATCTCGTCTATATTTACTTTTTCATTTATTACTTTATTTATTATTCGCTCTACTAATACTGCTGTTTTTCCACTTCCGTGCTGCTGCTGCAACTAGTATGTTTGAGCCTTTTTCATATATTGCTTGTTTTTGTTCATTTGTCCATTTTACTTCTCCCATTGTTCCCTCCAAAATTAGTTTTTTCTAGATTATATCATAAAAAATATAAAAAGGCCAAAATATATTGACCTTTTATTTTTACATAAATTGTTCTTTCTTTAACCCTGTTAATCTTGATATTAAATCTACATCAAAATTTTCTTTTAACATATTTTTTGCTACTTCTATAGCTTTTTTTAGTTTTCCCTCTTTTCTGCCTTCTTCTCTACCTCTTTTTTCTGCTCTTTTAAAATCCCTTCTTATTACTTCTTGTGCATGTAGCATTCCTTCTCTTCTCCCCTCTTCTTTTGCTCTTTCAAAATCTCTTCTTATTACTTCTTGTGCATGTAACATTCCTTCTCTCCTTCCCTCTTCTTTTGCTCTTTCGAAATCTCTTCTTATTACCATTTGCGCATGTAACATACCTTCATCACCTTCTCTTTCTATTAATATTTCTTCTATTTTTCTTATTTCTTCCTTTGTTAGCCTATCTTCTAACAAATATTTTATTTCTTTTGCAAATTCTTTTCTTTCTTCCTTTTCTTTTATATGTTTTGACATTTTCTTTACTACTTCTATTATTTCTTCTGTATCTTTCATTCTTTCTATTACTGACATTCTTGCTACGGCTGAATTTTCTTCTATTGCCTCTTCCTCATCTCTTATATCTACTAAATTATATCCTGTTATTACATCTATTCCTTTTAAATGTTCAAATTCTACTTGTATTTCTTCTACTGTCCTTTTTGCTTTCCATTCTCTTTGTCCTGTATATATTACTATTGGTATTACTCTTGGTATTTTTCCTTT
>CALXXH010000133.1 GCA_944392635.1 uncultured Clostridia bacterium
TCTGTTAAATAAATCTGTCCACAACTTCTTTCATCTTCATTAATCTTAACAAAAACATTAATATTGTTTTTATCACCACTAAAATATTTAATTGCTCCTCTTAATTTATCTTTTTCTATTTCATTTGAATCTGTAATATTTAAAATTAGAACCTTTTGTTTTTGTTCTCCAAAATCCTTTATTTCATTTGCAATAATTGTAGTTGTATCATCTTCTCTAATACTTAATCTTCCTTCAACCATTACAATGTTTTCTTCCACTAAACTTTTTCCAGATTTCAAATATGCATTTTCAAAGCAAATTATCTCAGCAGTACCATATAAATCTTCTATTGTAACAAATGCCATTATTTTATTATTTTTTGTATATTTCTTTTTTATTGAAGTTATAATTCCAGCATATTTTACATTTTGTCCATCATGATATTTTGGTTTAACATTTTCACTTTGTTTTAACAATTCCATATCTGGTTGATTTAAATTACTTGACATTTGCTCATCAAGATTTCTTAATTCTATTGTATTAATATTAGTTTGTCTTTCTATATCATTTCTCAATTTTTCTAATGGATGACCTGAAATATATATCCCAAGCATTTCTTTTTCTAGTGACAATAAATCCTTTTTAGGTAATTCTTCATGTTCTTCAAATTTATATTTCATCTCATTCATTTCTTCTTTTTCTTCTTCTGAACCTAAATCAAACATTGAAACTTGGCCTGACATTCCTTTTTTCTTTCCACTTTGAATTGTATCAATTATTCCTTCAAATGATGCAAGTAATGTACTTCTAGTTTGTTCAAATTCATCAAAAGCTCCTGCTTTTATTAAACTTTCTATGCATTTTTTGTTTACTGCCTCATCTGCTATTCTCTCACAAAAATCTACAAAGTTTTTATATTCTCCATGTTCTTCTCTTTCTTTCACAATGCTATTAACAGGTACTGTTCCTACATTTTTGATGCTTCCTAAACCAAAGCGAATAGCAAAATTTGAACTTTGACCTGTCCCCTTTTCCTCATTTGGGATTTTTGGGGCCGTCCCCAAATCCTCAACTGTGAATTTTGTACTACTTTTGTTTATTTCTGGTTTTAGTATTTGTATTCCAAGTGATTTACATTCATCTATATATTGTGGTATTTTGTCTAGGTTTCCTAAGAAGCTGTTTAATGTTGCTGCCATAAATTCTGCTGGATAATATGCTTTTAGGTATGCTGTTCTATATGCTACTACTGCATAACATGCTGCATGTGATTTGTTGAATGCATATTTTGCAAATTCAGCCATTTCATCAAATATTTTATTTGCAGATTCTGCATCTATTCCATTTCTAACACAACCTGGTACTATTACATTTCCATTTTCATCTACTTGTCCATTTATAAAAACTTCTCTTTCTTTTGCCATTACATCAAGTTTTTTCTTTCCCATAGCCCTTCTTACTAAATCTGCTCTTCCCAAAGAATATCCTGCTAAGTCACGTACTATTTGCATAACTTGTTCTTGATATACCATACATCCATATGTGACATTTAATATTGGCTCTAAGCTTGGATGTGTATATTCATTATGCCCTGGGTGTTGCTTTCCTCTAATATATCTTGGTATTTGGTCCATAGGTCCTGGTCTGTATAGTGAAACTCCTGCTATTAAGTCTTCTAGGCAGTCTGGTTTTAATTCTTTCATGAAGTTTGTCATCCCTTGTGACTCAAATTGGAATATTCCACATGACTTTCCTTCTTGCCATAATTTATATACTTTAGGGTCTGCCATTTCTTTGTCAAATTCAACATCTATTCCTCTATTTATTTTTACTAAGTCAATTGTATCTTGTATAACTGTTAATGTTCTTAGTCCTAAGAAATCCATTTTTAAAAGTCCTAGTTCTTCTAATGTTGTCATTATATATTGTGTTGATATTTGGCCATCACGGACATATAAAGGGACATATGTGTCTACTGGTTCTTTTGTTATAACTATTCCACATGCATGAGTTGATGCCTGTCTTGGCATTCCTTCTAATCCCATTGCTATATCTAATACTTTTTTTACTGTTTCATCTGTTTCATATAAATCTGCTAATTCTTTGTTTTGCTCTAATGCTTTTTTTATTGTAATATGTAATTCATTTGGAATCATTTTAGCTAAACTATCTGCTTCTGCATATGGAACATCTAAAACTCTTGAAACATCACGGATTACCATTCTAGCTGACATTGTTCCAAATGTAATTATCTGTGATACATGGTCATGTCCATATTTATTTGCAACATAATCTATTACATCTTGCCTATGTTCATAACAAAAGTCAACATCGAAGTCTGGCATACTAATTCTTTCTGGATTTAAAAATCTTTCAAATAGTAATCCATATTTCATTGGGTCAATGTCTGTTATTTCGATTGCATATGCAATTATTGAACCTGCACCAGAACCTCTTCCTGGTCCTACTGGTATGTTATGAGTTTTTGCATAATGTATAAAATCCCATACTATTAGGAAATAGTCTACATATCCCATCTTTTTTATAACACTTATTTCATATTCTGCTCTATCTAAAATTTCTTTACTTGGATTTTCCCCATATCTATTTCTTATACCATCATCACATAGTTTTTTGAAATAATCAAAATGAGTAGGAAATTCTTCTGGTACATCATAATTCGGCAATATTGTATGTCCAAATTCAAACTCCACATTACATTGCTCTGCTATTTTTACAGTGTTTTCTATTGCATCTGGAAATGCTTTAAAATATTCAATCATTTCTTCTGGTGATTTTACATATAGTTCATCTGTGTCAAATCTCATTCTATCTATATCACTCATTCTTTTTCCTGTTTGTATACAAAGAAGAACTTCGTGATTATATGCATCTTCTCTTTTTAAATAATGAGCATCATTTGTTGCAACTAATGGAATATCTAATTTTCTTGCAAGTTGTACTAATTTTTGATTTGCTAATACTTGTTCTTTTATCCCATTATTTTGGATTTCTATATAATAGTCATCTCCAAAAACTTTTTTATGCCATAGAGCTACTTCTTCTGCTTTTTCTTGTTCTCCATTTAACAAGGCTTGGTTTACTGCTCCGGCTAAACATGCACTTAAACAAATTAATCCCTCATGGTATTTTTCTAGTATTTCTAAATCTATACGAGGTTTATAGTAATAGCCATCTACAAATCCTAATGAAACTAATTTACTTAGGTTTTTGTATCCTTGATTATTTTTAGCAAGTAATATTAAATGATTATATTTATTATCAATATTTGGTTCCTTATCAAATCTTGAACGAGGTGCAACATATACTTCACAACCAATAATTGGTTTTACTCCTTCTTTTTTACAAGCTTTATAAAAGTCAATTGCTCCATACATAACTCCATGGTCTGTTAAAGCAATTGCATCCATTCCTAATTCTTTTGCTCTTACTGGTAAGTCTTTTATTCTATTTGCTCCATCTAATAAACTAAATTCACTATGTATATGTAAATGCACAAACTTAGACATCCTTTTTCTCC
>CALXXH010000134.1 GCA_944392635.1 uncultured Clostridia bacterium
TTATGAACTCGCTATGTATTAAAACAAATAATTCTAATACTATTTCGTATCTATTAAATGAATTTAAGTATAGTAATTTAGAAAATATTTATTTCTCTGAAAATAAATTTAAACATTATCGAAATGTTATAATACATTATTTGGGCAATGATCCCCTTTCTTTTTATTCTAAAATTTCATCTATACTGTCGTTTTTAGTAATAGATGAACTTGAAGAAGGATTTTTAAAAGATATATTATTTCAAAACTATTTCTATTTTAATAGCCAAGAAAGAGAAAAAATCCTCACATTTTGCTTTGATTTATTTGCAGATGACTATTCTTCTACATTTGATAAAAAATTCCAGTTACTATATAACGGTTTTAATAGTTTTATAAAAAACAATAAAACTATTTACTTAGATGGATTTATATATTTTAGATTAAAATCATATTTTTCTTTATTAGATGAAGTTGTAAATAATGCTGTTAACCATTACTTAATTGAAAAGGAATACATGGAATTTATTTCTTTATTAAAATTATATATAAATTCTCAAAAATCTCTGTGTAATATAGTTCATATTATATATTCACATGCAGAATCAATATTATTAGATGAGAATAAAAATATAATATCTCCAAATGAGGACATCTTTAAAGCTAAATATTTAAGTGATATATCATTTTCTGCTAATGATTACACTTTAAATTCATTATTAAATTTAATACCAAGTAAAATTTATATTCACTTAATTGATAATACTATTGATGAATTTATACAAACCTTAGAATTAGTATTTGAAAATAGAATAAATTTATGCACAGACTGTAACATTTGCGAAATGTATAGAAATACTATTTTCAAATCCACATCTAAAAAAACAAAATGAGTATGCCAAAATATTTAATAAGGCATACTCAATCTTATATATACTTTAATTTTAATTTTAACTTAATGAATCAATAGCTTCTTTTAAACCTGGTAATAATGAATTTACTAGTTCATCATTTGTTGTTGTTATTATCCATTTTCCATCTTGTTTAACTAGATTTATAACTTGTGTTGTAGTTGTCATTTCTACATCTTCACTATTTAATTCTTCAATTAGATAATTTTGGTTTTGTTCATCTGTAACATCTTGTCCACTAAAAGCTAATCTTAATACTCTTTGCATATAATTATTTATTATTGTCTTAAAATTCTTATTTGTAATTTCAACAGTTATATTTGCTGTATCTCCATCTTTTGATTCTTCTGTAATATTCCAACTTAGTTTATCAAATAGTAATTTTTGAGCTTCTGCATTTAATTCTTCCCCATCTTCAGCTGATGAAGCTGATATTAATTCTTCATAATTTACATATTCATTTACTTTCTCATAGTCACCATCTTTTAATCCTTGTAACATTCCTTCTACTGATTTTTTAGGTGTACTTGCTAAAAACGCATATGCTAAAAGTACTAATATTAAAACCACAATAACTACTATTCCAATTATTACTGGTGTGTTAGTTTTTTTATCAGTTTTATTTTCATTTTTTGGTGCTTTCTTTTCTTTTTTAGATTTTTTATCTACTTTGTCAAATTTTTTGTCTTCTTTTTTAGTTTCTTTAACATCTTCTTTTTTTGCATCAACAACATTTTCTTTTTTTACATCCTCTTTTTTATCTACTTTTTTCTCCTTATCTTCCATCTAAATTCCTCCTTTTATTTTTTTATATTAATTACTGAAATTATATAACAACATATTTTATTTTGCAAGAATTTTTTTACCCATTCATCATGCTTCTTACTAATAAATATTCATTACATTTCCCTATAAAAAATGCTAATGCCCAAATTAATGCAATCCCAATAATTACATATACTGCAATATATCCTATTTTTAAAGAAATTCCTGTAATATAGCAAAATCTTTTTATAAACTCCATATGAATAGTTTCAAAACCTTCTTTAAAACTATTATTTTTTGCAATTACAAAATTTTCACTTGAAATTGAATATATCTGTGACAATTTATATATAGTATCTAAATCCGGATATTCTAATCCAAACTCCCACTTTTTAACTGTTTTTTCATCTATCATTACATTTTTTCTAGACAATTCTTCTACTAAATCTAAATAACTCCAATTTTTTTCTTGTCTTAAATCTTTTAATAATTGTTCTATTGTTCTTGTTTCTACTACTATTTTTTTATTTTCTATTTTGTCGTTTTTCATCTGTACATCTCTGTTTTTATTTTTTTCACTTTTGTTTTTTACCATATTATTTTCTCCCCATTTTTAATTCTATTTGTCTAAATTTTACTATAGTAATTAAAAAATATCAAGTCAAATTGATTTTTTCTTTAACCAATTTTAGACTTGATATATATTGCACTAAAATGCAAAATTTATTCCTCTTGCTACAACATCTTTCATATTTTCTATTAAGTCATCTATTTCTTTTGGAGTTACTATTAGGTTATATTCTTTTGGATTTAAAGCTTCTTTTATTTCTTCATAATTGTCTTGTTCTTTTAATTGATTTAAATAATCATTTGATTTTGCTTCTTCTTGTAATTTAGATATAAATAAATCTAAAGAATCATTTACTAAAACTGCTGTTTCGACAACAGTTGGTATTCCTATTGCAATTACTGGGACGCCTAGACTTTCTTTACTTATTTCACTTCTTGTGTTTCCTACTCCTGCACCTGGTACAATTCCTGTATCCGAAAGCTGAACTGTACTACTAATTCTTTCTATACTTCTTGATGCTAAAGCATCAATTACAATTATAAGTTTTGGATTTATATTATCAACTACACCTTTTAATATTTCAACTGTTTCAATTCCAGTTGTACCTAGTACCCCTGGTGCAATTGCACTTACCATTCTAGTATTTTCATCTACATACTGTGGTAAATAATTTATTAAATGTCTTGTTACATCTATTTCATTTATTACTTTTGGCCCTAAACTATCTGGTGTAACATATATATTTCCAAGTCCTACTACTAAAACTTCTCCTTTTTTATCAATGTGTGCATCAATTAAATTTCTTAATTCATTTGTCAAAGTTTCTGCTGCTTTTTGTATTTCTTCTTCCTGAGCAATTTTTAATTTTTTAATATCAATTGTTATATATGTGCCAATTGGTTTTCCTATTGCTTTTTCTCCATTTTCATTTGTAATCTTTACTCTTTCAATTTTTATATTTTCATCTACATCTTGCTGTTCACTTTCAATTCCATCAATTTGAGTTTCAATCTTATTTGCCTTTTGATATAGATCTCTTCTTTCACTTGCTAAATCTGTCCTAAAATTATACATACACATTATCCTCCTTTTTTTCTTATTATTTACCAAAAAATTTTTTATATTCTTATTTATTTTTTATAATAATTTTGGCAGAGTTAAGATAACTCTGCCCTTTTCGTTTATACAACATCCATGTTTAGATATTTCTTTAAAAATTTTCCTGTATAGCTTCTTTCATTATTGCATATTTGTTCTGGTGTTCCAACTGCTACAACTTCTCCTCCATTATCT
>CALXXH010000135.1 GCA_944392635.1 uncultured Clostridia bacterium
TTTAATAAGTAGGAGGAATGGTTATGAAAGAAATTATTTTAAATGTAGAAGGTATGATGTGTGAAGGATGTGAAAATAGGATTAAAAATGCAGTAGGAGCAATAGATGGAGTTGTTGATGTTTCTGCAAAACATGATACAGGTATTGTAAAATTAATTGCAAGAGATAATGTTACAGAAGATATAGTAAGGGAGAGAATTGAAGATATTGGTTTTACAGTAAAAGATTAGAAAGGAATATTTATAATTATGAAAAAGATAGTTTTAAATATTGAAGGAATGACATGTAGTGCTTGTTCAAATGGACTTGAAAAGTACTTGAATAAACAAAAAGGTATAGAAAAAGCAGAAGTAAATTTAGTCATGGCAACAGCTTTAATTGAATATGATGATAGTTTAAAAATAGAAGATTTAAATAGAATGGTTCAAGAAGCAGGTTTTAAAAGTTTAGGTGAAAAAAACGATAAAAAAGAGAATAAAAATAAATTAACAAAGGTTATAATTTTTTCTATACTAGGAATTATATTAATGTACATATCAATGGGAGCAATGATAAATTTACCTGTTCCAGAAATAATTGATATGAATAAAAATCCAATAATATATTCAATAGTTATTGCAATTTTAAGTTTTGTATTTTTAATATATGGTTTTGATATTATTAAAAATGGAATAAAAAATATAATACACAAAATGCCTAATATGGATTCATTAGTTGGAATAGGAGTAATTGTAAACTTTTTATATAGCTTATGGAATACTATACTTGTATTTCAGGGAGAAACTCATATGGTTCATCACCTATATTTTGAATCATCAGCAATTATTATACTATTTGTAAAAATAGGAAGATATATAGATAGTAGAAATAAAAGTAAAGCTGTAGATAATATAAGAAATTTAGTTACAATAACACCTAAAAATGGAACCATATTAAAAGAGGGAAAAGAAATCACAGTTACAATTAATGAAATAAAAAAGGGAGATATTGTTGTTTGTAAACCAGGAGAAAAAATAGCAGTAGATGGAAAAGTCGTAAAAGGAGAAACTCATACAGATGAATCCTTTATAACAGGAGAAAGTAAGCCTGTTAGTAAAAAAGTAGGAAGTAATGTTTTGGCAGGAAGTATAAATTATGATGGATATATTGAATATGAAGCAGAAAGAATAGGTAAGGATTCTAGTATTTCTCAAATTGTTAATTTAGTGGTTGAAGCAACAAATACAAAAGCACCAATTGCAAGACTTGCAGATAAAATCAGTGGATATTTTGTGCCAATAATATTTTTGATAGCTGTTATTTCATTTTTACTAAACTTAATTTTACAAAATGAAATAGATAAAGCGATATTAAGTTTAGTAAGTGTTTTAGTTGTAGCATGTCCTTGTGCATTGGGGTTAGCAACTCCTCTTGCTATGGTGGTTGCTATTGGAAATTGTAGTAAAAAAGGGATATTAGTTAAGTCAAGTGAAAGTATAGAAGCTCTAAAACATGTAGATACAATTGTTTTTGATAAAACAGGTACATTAACACAAGGAAAACTTTCAATTATTGATGGAGAATATACAAATGAAAGTATGAAAATATTACAGAGTTTGGAGGCAAATTCAAATCATCCAATTGCAAAAAGTATTACAAAAAATATGAAGGAAAAATATGAAGTTAAAGATTTTAAAGATATTCCAGGTAAAGGTATTCAAGGTAATATAAATGGAAAAGTGTATTTTGCAGGAAATAAGAAATTATTAGAAGAAAAACAGATAGAAAATATATATGAAGAAAAGGAATTAGAGTATAGTAAAAAAGGTGAAAGTATAGTATATCTATTTGATGAAAAAGAGGTTTTAGCAATTGTAGGTTTAGCAGATAAAATTAAGGACGATATGAAAAGTGTAATTGCTAAGATAAAAGAAAAAGGGTATAGAGTTATAATGTTAACAGGAGATAATGAAGTTACTGCAAAAACAATTGCAGAAAGGCTAGATATAGAGGAAGTTATTAGCAATGTTTCTCCAAAAGAAAAGCAAGATAAAATTAAAGAAATAAATAAAAATAATTCTTGCTTAATGATTGGAGATGGAATTAATGATAGTCCAGCTCTAAAGACTGCAACTGTTGGAGTTAGTGTTGCAAATGGTACTGATATGAGTGCAGATTCTGCAGATATTATATTATTAAAAGATAATATGAATTTAGTTTTGGAATTACTTAATATAGGAAAGAAAACAATAAGAATTGTAAAACAAAATCTATTTTGGGCTTTATTTTATAATATTTGTATGATACCACTTGCAATGGGAATATTACCAATTTCCTTAAATCCAATGGTTGCAAGTTTGGCAATGACATTTAGTAGTTTTACAGTAGTTGTAAATAGTTTAAGACTAATGAAATAATTAGAATAGAAGGTGAAACAATGGAAGTATTAATAGGAGTTGCTATACCATTTTTAGGGACTACACTTGGTGCAGCAATTGTAACAATATTACTTGCAAGTTTTGTTGAACCAATTTTGCCATATTTATTAGCATTTGCAGCAGGTGCTATGATTTATGTGGTAGTAGAAGAATTAATACCAGAATCACAGGAAGGAGAACATTCAAATATTGGAACAATTGGTGTTGCAATAGGTTTTGTAATAATGATGATTTTAGATGTAGCGCTTGGATAAACAATTTTTATTTGGATATAGTATAAATAGAAAAATTATAAATTTGTTCAAAATCAATTGTATTTTTTATTTGTAACTCCCAGCATCACACAGTCTGTAAAATGATTATATATTAATGTAATCAAAGATTTTTGTATAATAAGATGTTATCGAATAATTGTAAAATACAATATAACAGACTGTAAGCTTGCTGGTCCCCACGAATTGTTACTGCATAAAAAATACAAGTGATTTTATAATATAAAATTAATATCAAAGGAGTAGATAGGGGTATGACTGAAAAAGAAAAAAGAGATAATGGAGAGTTATATAATCCTAATTATGATGAAGAATTAATTGGAGAAATGAGAAAAGCAAAAGAATTATGCTATAAATATAATAATATAAATCCATTGAATTTAAAAAAAAGAAAAGAATTTATAAAAAAGATTTTAGGAAAAACAGGAGAAAATATTTTAATAGAATCTAATTTCTTTTGTGATTATGGCTATAATACTTTTGTTGGGGAAAATTTTTATTCTAATCATAATTTAGTAATTTTGGATGCAGCAAAGGTTGAATTTGGAGATAATGTTTTTATTGGTCCAAATTGTGGATTTTATACAGCAGGACATCCAATTGATATTGAAACAAGAAATAAAGGAATTGAATATGCAAAACCAATAAAAGTAGGAAATAATGTATGGTTTGGTGGAAATGTTTGTGTAATGCCAGGTGTTACAATAGGTGATAATGTAACAATTGGAGCTGGAAGTGTAGTAACAAAGAATATTCCATCAAATACAATTGCATATGGTAATCCATGTA
>CALXXH010000136.1 GCA_944392635.1 uncultured Clostridia bacterium
AAGAAAATACTGATACAAATGATACAATTCTTCCAGGATTTGAAGAAACTGAAGAACAACAAGATACAATGTTACCTGGATTTGAATATGATAATAATGCTGATTCAAATATTGATGAACAACTAAATAATTTTTCTCAATATCAAAGTACGCCTAGACCAATTACATCAAATTATGGAGAAAAAACAGTAACAAATATGAAGCAACCAAAAAGAAGTAATGACTATGAAAGTACAATTGATTTATCAGGATTATTAACACCAGATAAGAAAATAGTATCATTTGTTGGAACAAGCAAAAATGGAACATCATTTATTGTAAATAATGTAGCAGAATTAATGTCATCAATTGGAGTAAATACAGTTATTTTAGATACAACTAAAAATAGAAATTCATATTATATCTATACAAAAAATGAAGAAGAATTAAGAAACACAGCAGCTCACAGTATAGAAGGATTAACACAAGGTTTAACTAGAGGAATAAGTGTAAATAAAAACTTAACAGTATATACAGCCTTACCAGATGAAAATGAATATATATATGAAGTTGATAAAATATTAGAAACTCTATTAAAAACTTATTCTTTAATATTAATAGATACAGACTTTGATTCTCCAATAGGATATTTTAAACAATCACAAGAAACATATTTAGTACAAACTTATGATGTTTTAACAATACAACCATTAACAGCATTTTTAAGAGAATTAAAAGCAAAAAATATCTTAGATGAAAAGAAATTAAGAATAGTTTTGAACAAAACAGTTAAAATTAGAGGAGTTTCAGATAAAACAATAATTGGTGGAATGGCATATTATAATGACCCTGCAATGTCATTTATGACAGAATTATTTGATAGAAGTATGATTAAATATGTATCTATACCATTAGATGAAGAAGTATATGTACAATATTTACAAAGTATTATAGAATGTAATATAACACTAAAGGGATATTCAAAAATGTTTATGCAAACATTAAAAGAACTTGGAAATATGATATATCCAGTAGTAAATAACAAAGTGGCGTATCAACCACCTTCAGTAAATAATAATGCAGGAGGAGGAAATGTATTTACACCAAACATGAATAATACTTTAGATCAAATGAAAAGAAGATATTAAACTTTAGGAGGTAAAAAACGTGATAATAGCAGTAGTAGTAATATTAGTATTTATTGTAATTGGACTAATAATATATAATGTAAGTATTCACAAAAAAATACAAAAATTTAAAAATATGAATCAAAGAATTACAAATTTATATGTAGTTCAAGATTTCATAAATGCTATAGGTGAGACATCATCAGTAGATGAAAAAATTAAAAAAATTAATGATATTTTAATAGAAAGATATGAAATAAAATATTCTACTATTGTTGTATTTGATGGTGCTGAATATCAAGTAAAAGCTTCAAATGTTGATAAAAAACATTGGGATTCGTTAAAATCTTTACAAAATGTAGATATGTTCAAAGATAGTATAGAAACAGCAACTCCTAAATATGTAACAGTAAATAATGAAAATGAAAGGTTACCATATCAAGAAATGGAATTTGGAAGGGCAAAATCAGCAATCTTTTTCCCATTATATATAGATAATGTATATATTGGGTATTGGATAATTGAAAGTGGAACACCACATGATTTTGACAATGTAGATACAACAGTTTTAGAAGTAATAAAAGAAAATATAGTATCAGTATTAAAAACAGTAGTACATCAAAAAACACTAGAATCTATAGTTAGAAAAGACTTATTTACAGGATTGTACTCAGAAGAATATCTATATGGAGAAGGAAAGAAAATAATTGACCAATATACAATTTCTACAATTTGTATGTTTAAAATTATAAATATCCAAGAGATAAATAAAAAATACTCAAGAGAACTTGGAAATAAAGTCATAACTGAAATAAGTAACTATGTAAGAAATAACTTATCAGAAGAATATGTATTTGTAAGATATATGGGACCTAAATTTGTAATAGCTTTTTCAGGAGTTGATACAAATAGTGTTGGAGATTTTCTAAATGATATAAAAGAAAAGATAGAAACAATGAAAATCTCTTTAACAGAAGATGAAGTCGAAGAATTTAACTTAGAAGCAAGTAAAAATGTTAACAAAACTCAAATATTAAAGGAAGTTGCTGTACCTAAAATTAATGTGGTAATTTCATCATATTATAAAGGTACAGGACTAGAAGAAGTTTTACAAAAATTAGAACAATATTTAGATGGTGCACCAACAAATGAAAGTGACATCACAAACATATAGGGTAAACAATTATATTAATTATATTTTTTAGTTTCCCAACACTTTACAAACTGTAAATAAATCAGCTTCTATGGGACTATCGCTGATTTATTAACAGTATGTAGTGTGTCGGTCCCCACGAATTAACTAAAAAATATAATAATATAATTTGAAATAAATAAATAAATAATAGTATTAATAAAATTGGGAGGCGATATTATGGAATTTGATAAAACAATGAGCTTTCAAGTAGAAAGAGAAGAAAGCACAAAATGTAAAGAAGTTTTAAAAGAAGTATATGAAGCTTTAGTAGAAAAAGGATATAATCCAATAAACCAAATAGTTGGATATATATTATCAGGAGATCCAACATATATAACAAGTTATAATGATGCAAGAAATAAAATAAGAACAATCGAAAGAGATGAGCTATTAGAAAAAATGGTAAAAAATTATATAGGATTAGATGAAGAATAATATGAGGATTTTAGGGATAGATTATGGAGAAGCAAGAGTAGGAATTGCAATAACTGATGCACTAAATATAACAGCACAAGGATTAGAAACAATACAAAGAAATGGCTCTGATAGAATAGTACTTAAAAGATTAGATGAAATATTTGAAAAATATAATAATGAAATAGATACAATAGTAGTTGGAATGCCATTACATATGAATGGAGATGTTTCAGAAAGAGCAATTGCAACTCAAAAGTTTATTCATAAATTGAAGTGTAAATATAATAAAGTAAAAATCGAAACAATAGATGAAAGACTAACAACTGTTGAAGCACATAGAACAATGAATTTTTTAGATGTAGACAAGCATAAAAAAAAGAATATTGTAGATACAATTTCAGCAGTATATATATTAGAAACATATATTAATAAGAAAAAATTATAATAATTCAATGAGAAAAATCGATTGTATTTTTTATTTGTAACTCCCAACATCGCACAGTCTGTATTTATAAATAGTTAGTATAAAAAATAAAAATTGATTTAACAGACTGTAAGCTTGTTGGTCCCCACGAATTGTTACTGCATAAAAAATACAATAGATTTTTCTATAATATAAATAGTTATAGAATTTAAACATAATAAATAAAAAAAATTTGACAAGAGTTGTTTTTTATGT
>CALXXH010000137.1 GCA_944392635.1 uncultured Clostridia bacterium
TGTTTTTTCAATATTTTTTTAGATAAAAATTATGTAGGCATTTTTTATATTTTGCCTACATTAATTTTACACTAACTTTGTCCATTTTGCATAATTCAAGAGATTTATGAGAAATTTTACCTTATTTTAATTAAAAATGAGTATATCAAAAATAATATACTCACTCTAAATCCTATATTTATTTACTTATTTTATTTAAATTTAAAATTACAACCTGCGAGACAAATTACTATTTTTCTTTCATTACTTTTATTTTTCCAAAAATTCTTCAATTATATTTTCTGCTACAATTCCATAATACTTCATCAATTCTTCTGCATTTCCTGACCTACCAAATGCATCTTTAATTCCTAACCTTGTTAATTTTACTGGGCATTCATCTGCTAAAACTTCTGCAATTGCTGAACCAAGTCCTCCTATAATATTATGGTCTTCAATTGAAATTAATTTTTTAGTTTCTTTTGCACATTTTATTATCATTTCTTTATCAATTGGTTTTATTGAGAACATATCAATAACTCTAATATTAATTCCTTTTTCCTTTAATTCTTTTTGTGCTTTTAATGCTTCTTGCATGGTTACTCCTGTTGCAAATACAGTTCCATCTGTTCCATCTCCATGCATTATAGCTTTTCCTATTTCAAATTTTTGATTTTCATCATATATTACTTCTGTTGCAAGTCTTGCAAGTCTTACATAAACAGGTCCATTTATTTTACTTATTTCATTAATAACCCATTTTGTTTGAACATCATCTGCAGGAGTAATTACTTTCATATTTGGAATACTTCTCATTAAAGATAAATCTTCTATCATTTGATGTGTTGCTCCATCTTCTCCAACTGTAATCCCTGCATGTGTTGCACAAATTTTTACATTTAAATTTGGATAACAAATACTATTTCTTATTTGATCATAACTTCTACCTGCTGCAAACATTGCAAAAGTACTTACATATGGAATTTTTCCACATGTTGAAAGTCCAGCTGCTGTTCCCATCATATCAGCCTCTGCAATTCCTATATCAAAAAATCTATTTGGAAATTCTTTTGCAAATAATTCTGTTTTTGTTGCTCCTGCTAAATCTGCATCAAGAACAACAACATTTTCATTTTTTCTTCCTAATTCTATCAAAGCTTCTCCATAACTTTGTCTTGTAGCCTTTTTCATATTTTTTACTCCTTTCATTCTTTTACCGGGATTTAGCTCCTCAAAGCTCCTGTTTTAGTAAAATCTATTTTATAAACATTACAGTAGCGTCCCTAAAGTATCCAAAAATGGTCACTTCAAACCTGTCCCCAAACTAACCATTGCTTCTTTGTATTGTTCTTCATTTGGTGCTTTTCCATGCCACCCTACTTGATTTTCCATATAGCTAATTCCTTTTCCTTTTACTGTTTTTGCAATTATACATGTTGGCTTTCCTTTTATATTTTTTGCCACTTCAAATGCTTTTGTTATTTCTTCTATATCATGTCCATCTATTTTTATTATTTCAAATCCAAAACTTCTAAATTTTTCATCAATTGGATATGAACTCATTACTTCTTCTATTGTTCCATCTATTTGTAGGTTATTATTATCAACTATTACACATAAATTATCTAATTTATATTTATTTGATGTCATTGCAGCTTCCCAAATTTGTCCTTCTTCTATTTCTCCATCTCCTAATATACAATATACTCTATAATCTTTATTATCCATTTTAGCAGCTATTGCCATTCCATTTGCAGCAGATAATCCTTGTCCTAGTGAACCTGTTGTCATATCTACTCCTGGCACTTTATTTTTATCTGGGTGTCCTTGTAAATAGCTATCTATTTTTCTAAATGTTTTTAAATCTTCTATTGGGAAATATCCTCTATTTGCAAGACAACTATATAGTGCAGGTGAACAATGTCCTTTTGATAAGACTAGTCTATCTCTATCTTCCCAATTTGGATTTTTTTCATCTATGTTCATTTCATTAAAGTATAGTACTGTTAATATATCTGCAACTGATAAAGAACCACCTGGATGTCCTGACTGAGCCCAATATACAGCTTCTATTATCCCTTTTCTTACTTCTACCGCTTTTTTTGTTAATTCTTTAATATCCATTCTCTTTGTACCTCCTGTTTTGTATTATATCATAATTTATTTTTTTTACTATATATTTTAGAAAAAAATATATACTAGTTTTATCTTATTTTTCGACATTTTTTTGTTTCAATTATATAATTTATGGTATATTAGAAATTATATATACATATTTAAATATATGTTAGAATATATTAACTAAAGAAAGGACTGGTCTTATGATAGAAGATTTTATTAAAGAAAATAAAAATGATATTATAAAAAATATACAAGAATTAATACAAATACCTAGTGTGTATAAAGAAAGTTCTAACCCAAAATACCCATTTGGAGAAGCTGTTAATAATGCTTTAGAATATACTTTAAATTTAGGAAAAAGTATGGGATTTAGAACAAAAAATATTGATGGATATTGTGGATATATTGAATTTGGAGAAGGCGACGAATTGGTTGGTATAATTGGACATTTAGATGTTGTTCCTGAAGGTGAAAATTGGACATATCCTCCTTTTAGTGGAACTATTGAAAATGGATGTATTTTTGGTAGAGGTGCTATTGATGATAAAGGTCCTGTTATATCATCTCTATATGCAATGAAATATGTCATGGATAATTGTAAAGTTAATAAAAGAGTGCGATTGATTTTAGGTTTGAATGAAGAAAATGATTGGAAATGTATAGAATATTATAAAGCTCATGAAGAAATACCTAGTATTGGCTTTAGTCCTGATGCTGATTTTCCTTGTATTTATGCTGAAAAAACTGTCCTTACTCAAGAATTAAAGACTGATATTTCTCAATTTGAAGATAAAAATATTAAAATTAAGAATATTGATTGTAATAATAATGCTGTGAATGTTGTTCCTAAAATTTGTAGTGTTGTTTTAAATATTAATCCTAATAAAATTAATATTAAAGATTTTATTTATAAAATCAAAACTATTATTGATGAATTAAAATTTGAAATTGATATTTATAAAATTGATGAGGAAGAAATAAAATTAACATCATATGGAATCTCTGCACATGCTGCTCATCCTGATTTAGGTGTTAATTCTATTTCTAGGTTAATAATTGTTCTTGATAAAATATTTAAGTTGTATGGTTATACCATTGATTTGTTTGATTTCTTTACTAATTATATTAATACTCAATTTAATGGCGAGAACTTAGGAATTAATTTTGAAGATGAATCTGGTAAACTTACTTTAAATGTTGGATATTTTGGTATTGAAAATAATTTTATGAAAATAAAAATGAATTTAAGAGTTCCTGTACATACTGATATTACTGATATTGGAAGT
>CALXXH010000138.1 GCA_944392635.1 uncultured Clostridia bacterium
TTGTAAATATGAATAATGATAAAATAATGAGTGGAATTTCAATTGCAGGAATAGATATGTCAGGATTAACAAAAGAAGAAGCTACATCAAAATTAAATCTAATATATGATGAAAAGAAAGAAAAAGAAATAGGACTAAAATATCAAGAATATGAATCTTCATTAAATCCTACTTTAATGGAAGTCAATTATGAAGTAGAAAAAGCAGTAGATGAAGCATATAGCATAGGAAAAAAAGATAATATCTTTATAAATAACTATGAAATATTATTTACATTAATAGGAAAGAAAAATATACCTGTAGAAATGACATTAAATGAAGATGTAACAAAACAAACAATAGAAGATATTGGAGTAAATATGCCAGGAGTAGTTATAGAATCAAGTTATTCTATAGAAGAAGATGAGCTAATAGTAACAAAAGGAGAAGCAGGAATAAAACTAGACACAGATAGCTTGTTAAACACAGTAAAAGAGAAATTAAATGATGTATATAGCAATGATGACTATATAGAAATCCCAGTAATACAAAAAGAACCAGAAGCAATAGATATTGATAAAATACATGAAGAAGTATATAAAGAAGCACAAGATGCATATGTAACAGAAGAACCATTTGCAGTGTACCCAGAAGTAGAAGGAATAGATTTTGATGTAGAAGCAGCAAAAACAATGTTACAAGAAGATAAAGAAGAATATGTAATTCCTCTAATTATAACAAAACCAAATATTACATTAACAGATATAGGAGAAAAAGCATTTCCAAATGAATTATCTACATTTACAACTAGATATGATGTAAGTGATGTAGATAGAACAACAAATCTTGAATTAGCATGTGAAAAGTTAAATGGAAAGGTAATCCTACCAGGAGAAACATTTTCATATAATCAAACTTTGGGAGCAAGAACTGCATCAGCAGGATATAAAAATGCAAAAATATATTCAGCAGGAGAAGTTGTAGATGGAATTGGAGGAGGAATATGTCAAATTTCTTCTACCCTATATAATGCAGTTCTAATGGCAAACTTAGAAATAGTAGAAAGAAGAAATCATCAATTTGTAACTTCATATGTACCAGCAGGAAGAGATGCAACAGTAGTTTATGGATCAACAGATTTTAAATTTAAAAATACAAGACAATATCCAATTAGATTAGTTGCAACAGCAAAAAATGGAATAGCAACAGTTACAGTATATGGAATAAAAGAAGAAAAAGAATATACATTTAGTTTTTCTACAAAAACAGTTGCATCAATACCATATACAACAAAATATGAAGAAGATGCAAGTCTTCCAGAAGGAACAGAAAAAGTAAAACAAAAAGGAGCAAATGGACTAAAAACAGAAACATATATAACAAAAATGTTAGATGGAAAAGTAATATCAACAACATTGCTTTCAAAAGATACATATAATGCAATGACAAGAATAGTTATAAGAGGAACTAAAAAAGTTACAAATAATACAACTAATACAACAACTCCAGTGCAACCAACAGAACAACAACCAATAGTACAAGAAACTCCAACAGAACAACCTTCTACAGGAACATCAACACCACAAGAAGAAAATGTGGATAAAACAACTCAAGATACAACTACAAGTGAATAAAAAAAAAGACTCTAGCATAATTCTAGAGTCTTTTTCTAGATTTTGTTCAATTAGGCTATTGACAACAGTAAAAAAAGAGATTATAATTAAAAAGTCATAAAAACATGGGCCATTAGCTCAGTTGGTAGAGCAGCAGACTCTTAATCTGACGGTCGGAGGTTCGATCCCTCTATGGCTCACCAAAAAAGAATCCTAATATATAAACATAGGATTCTTTTATTTTATATTAAAATAAATTTATAATTTACATTTTTAAAATCAATCTTCAACATCAATAGAAACTCTATCAACTCTAATAGATTTGCATAAATTAGAAACTTCAACATGTCTAGGATCATTTTTATACTTCTCTAAATCCTCAAAATTATCAAACTTAGAAATTAAAACAGCATCATATTTACTATTAGGATTAACACTTTTTTTAACTTCCATATATTTTATAACATCAATAACTCCATACAAAGATTTAAGACCATTTAAAAATTTTTCCATATTTTCTTCTTCATTTTCTTTAAATTTCCACATAACAATATGTTTAATCATAAAAAATCACTCCTTGAAAAACATTATACAACAAAACAAAAATAAATAAAAGGAAAATTTAATAATAATTTAAGAAAATATAAAAAACAAATTAATATTTTATTGATATATTTATATTACAAAAATGTAAGACAAATGTAAGAAACATCAATTCAAGGAAATAATTAAAAATTATATAATAAAATAAAAATCCAAATAATATAAAAAACGACAGATTTAAAAATTAAATTATCCAAAAGGGGATGATAATATGCAAAAAAATAGTAAAATAAATGAAATCAATAAAATATTTTTAATTTTTATGATAGGAAGTATAATTGGATATATAGTAGAGATGATAGTTGCATTAGTACAAGAAGGACATTTAGAATCAAGACAAGGAGTACTATATGGACCACTAACACCAATTTATGGAGTAGGAATAATTGCATATTATCTATGTTTTAGAAAAATAAAAACAAGAGATAAAAAGAAAATATTTTTAATATCAATGCTAATAGGAGGAACAATAGAATATCTATGTTCATTTTTGCAAGAAAAAATATTTGGAACAGTATCATGGGACTATTCAAATTGGATATTAAACATTAATGGAAGAACAACACTAATACATTGCACATATTGGGGACTAGCAGGAATACTATATATTCTACTAATAGAACCATTAATTCCAAAAATAGAGAATCTAATACAAAAAAATTCAGTAAAAATAATAACAGGAGGAGTAGCAATATTAATGGTATTTAATATAACAATATCATCAATGGCAGCAATAAGACAAAAGGAAAGGAAATACAATATAGAACCAACAAGTAGTATAGATGCATTTTTAGATAAAAATTATCCAGATGAATATATGAATAAAATATTTGCAAATAAAATTGAAAAATAAATATTGGTAGCTATATTTTTATAGCTACCAATAATTCATTATCTTTTACAACTTTACGATCTTCATTATATTCATATTCTTGACCTGTAAAATAAACGTTATAGCCAATATTTTTCAAACGAATAGCTGACAAATTAATAAATTCATTTGTATCAGTTTGAGAAAGGTCAAGTTTAACTCTTAATTCATAAAATGTTAATAAAATAAAATCACTATTTTCATCAAGTTTATAATTCAAATAACTATCAACTGTTCTTAAATCCATTTTGACACACTCCATTCATACCAAATATATTACCACAAAAAT
>CALXXH010000139.1 GCA_944392635.1 uncultured Clostridia bacterium
AATCCTATTTCAAATGTAAACCAATATACAAAAATGGTTACTGCAGGCTTAATAATTGCCCACATCCAACCTAATGCGGCACCTCTGTATGTTTTCTTTAAATCTGCTATAGCAAGTTTAAAAATTTGGTGTCTATATTGCAAGTGGTCTTTTATTATTCCCATAAAAGTACTCATATTTAAAATGTTTCTCCTTTATTGACTTTTTCGTTCTTTACATCAATTCTCTCATAGTTTAATGTAATTGTATTTTTTATTCTAAACTTGTTTTAATTGTCTAGTCTTTTTTTGAAGTATTTCCTTCCAAATTATTTTGCGAAGGTTCAGGTAATTGATTTCCTTTTCCTGTCGGTTCTGCAAGACCTAAATCTTGTTTTATTTTTGTTGTAGAAATTCCTTCTGTTCTGTCTAAGTAAACCACTTCACAATAATCTTTTAAATAGTCAAACCTGTCGCTTCCTGCCCAGTCACTTCCCATTACAACAACGTCAACATCATATTTTTGAACATCTGATATTTTTTGTTCCCAACTTTCTTCTGGTATAACTAAATCTACATATCTTATTGCTTCTAACATTTTCTTTCTCGTTTCATAGTTATGATAAGCTTTTTTACCTTTTTGTTCATTAAATTCATCTGTAGATAATGCAACAATTAGATAATCTCCTAATGCTTTTGCCCTTTGTAATAAACGTATATGTCCATAGTGCAATAAATCATATGTACCATAAGTTAAAATTCTTTTCATATTTTTTTCCTTCTTTCTTTTATGACGTCTTTATTTTTTTACTTTATGAATTTTATTATGATAATATAAAACCACAACAATTATTTTTTTCTTACAGCTTTTTTCAAAACTTTCTTTACTGGTTTTGGTACTACTTTTTTTATTTTACTTTTTAGTCCCTTTTTCTTCTTTGGCGCTTTTGCTTTTTTCGCATATTTAGATAATACCTTAGAAACACTATTATTGTCAAGTTCTTCAAAAATCATTTGTCTTTCTGTTTTTATATCAACCGGTCTTACATGATTTCCAAGGAAAGCATCTTCATATGGTATCTCTGTACAAGTATAATCTGCTTTAATAGCTTCAAATGCTTCTTTACCTTTTTCTGTATTGATAATAACCATTGATATTCCTTTGTTATCATCCATATCCTGATATTTTACTCTGGTTGCCCAAAAGTCTCCTACTGTTATATCTCCCATTGTATTATCTCTTACAAATTCACAATTATAGCAACAAGGTCTATATGTTAATGATTTGAGAAATGCGCTTCCATAGCTATTTTGTTTTAGTAATTTTGATATTACTTTTCCGTTTTCGAATTCTATTCTCATTGTTGCAGTTTGCCAACCATTTGCCTTATCTCTAAATTTTAAATCCTTAATTTTGCTGTTATATTGTTCTTCAAGTTCCTCTATGTATTTTTTCAATATTTTTTGACTAGGTGTTCCATGGCATATCATATCCATTGTAGTTAAATTTTTATAATCTTTATTTAGATATGCTTTTAATCCTGCTACAAAGCAAGGCGTACCAGTTACTAATACTGGCTTTCCTGTTTCTAATTTTTCTTTAATCTTAGGATAAATTCTATCATTATTTGCTCTAACATATTTTGAGCCTCTGAATTTTTCGCATTCCTCTAGATTATTAGCAATATCGTATACAGTATTCATCTTGTCATCATATTTTACACCAACTACATATCCACCATTATTTATTACATTTGTATATAGTCCAGTGAAAGCCCCTCCTGATGTACTGTTCTTTCTAATATCATTATTATTGCTATATATCGCATAAACTTTTTTTAGTTTATTTTTATCTGCGATTTTTTCATTCTTATATATACAAGTTTTTTCACATAATCCGCATTTAATGCATTTTTCTTCATCTATTTTTGGATATGTAAAGCCTTCTTCATCTTCTACCATAGTTATTGCACCTTTTGGGCAAATATTTGCACAAGCAGTACAGCCATAACAATTGAATTTATCTTTAGTTTTAAAATAATTATCATCTATCTTACTCTTTTTGTATTCAATAGCTTTTTGCAAAAATTCTTCTGATTTTTTTCTTTTTTCTCTCATCAAAGGATGAACAATATCATAGTTTACGTTATATGTATCTAAGCTTTTTAATTGTTCAACATTTTCTACATAATGGTCAAACAAATCTAAATTCTTTAATAAATTTATCATTCTTGAAGCTCTACCAACAAATGGCATTGTGATAAATGGTTTTCCATATATTAGTGAAAATGATGTTGCATGGAATGAACTTGTAATAACAAATTTCGCATTAGCTATGCAACCTAGCCATTCTCCTGGACTCATATATTTTGTAGTTCCTAATTCATTTTTAAAAGTACCTTTGTCCATATTATGAACTATTGGTAGATTTAATTCTTCAGAAACTTTTTCAGCCAATTTGATTATTTCTTCTGGATTCCCCATTTTGTGAACCATTATATAATCTTTCTTGAACTTTGGATTTTCTCTAATTTTCTCATAATCTTGTGCCTCTAATAATTGTGATGGATCAACAACTTCTTCTATTTTCTTTGGAGTAAGATGCTCAATTAGTTCTATTGCTTTATGTTCACGAACTGATATAAAATCTAAATTTTTTAAATATCTTTGAAAAACTAATTCATCTTCTTTTAATATAAAATCTTCTCCAATACTTGCTGCATAGGAAATTCTTGTTGCCTCTGGCTTGCCAAATTCCAAAAAGTATGCTGGCTTCAAACCTTTAGTATGTTTTCTGTTCCATATCTGATCACTACCTGCAATTAATAAATCAAAATCAAAATTTGCATTTTGTAAATCTGCCAATGTTTTGCAAGGTTCTGTTACATTGAGCTGAGTATTTATAAAATCTTCAAACTTTCTTCTTCTATAAAGTCTTTTTCTCTCAAACAAATGTAACTTTAATGTTTTTACTCCTTTTTTGCATACATTTACTATTTTGTTTTTTGATTTTTTAAATTTAATTAATTTATATACATTCTCTATTTCTTTAATTTTATAATTTATTACATGCACATCATGGCCTTTTTTTGATAAGTATTCTTTTAATGCAAAAGCTTGCAAAACTGCTCCATAATTATGTGCACTATGAAATGTGATTATTCCAATTTTCATCCTGGCTTGTCCCTCCAATTATAGGCTATTTTTTACCTTTGTCTTAGATAAATATTTAAACATTTCTGAAATATCTTTATTTTCTGAAATATTTATTATTGTATCAAATTTAAATTTTCCAAATCTTCTTT
>CALXXH010000140.1 GCA_944392635.1 uncultured Clostridia bacterium
TATGTTTTCTATTTTTGTTTTACCAATTTCTATCGCTCTTATTGTTGGTAAAGGTATATTAGTAATTTGTGATATTTCTTTTGAAGTCAAATTATATTTAAGTTTATATGAAAGCAAAGGATTGTCTTTATATATGTTGTTTTTAATTATTTTCTTTTTCTTTGCAATACTATTTAGTTTTTCTTTTAGTTCTTGATAATCTACTTGTTGTGATAAATAATGTTTGATTGTAGATTCTGCAATTTTATATTTATTTGCTAAGTCCCTAAGAGAAAAATCATTTTTCAATATGTCTGTTTTCATGTCTTTTATTTGTCCTTCAATATATTTTTTCTTCTCACTAGCGGTCGGATTTTTTATTCTTAACTCTTCTAAGTTAATTATTGATGGTGGAACTAATTCAAACTTGTGTAACATTGTATGATGTTTTTTACAAAGTAAATTAATTTTTAAATAATCATTATAATTTGGATGGTGTATTTCAGCTCTTTCTCCACATATTTGACATTTCGTTTCTAAATCACAATATCTTTCAATATATCTAAAGGTTTTAAATCTAGCCTTATCTTTTTCTCGTTTTTTTTCATATTTCTTTAGCTTTTGTTCTTTTTTATATTGCCTATATTCTTCACAATTAAGTCTCAGTTCTTTCATCTCATTGTAATTTTTATATCCCATTTTTTTCTTTAGTTCTTGTTCTTTTTTCTTTGCTTTTTCATAAATAATGTATTCCTCATATGTTAACGGTAAACTTAATTCTTTCATTTTATTGTACGTATATCTTCCTATCTTTTTTATTAACTCTCTGTCTCTCTTTGGTAACATGTAACCCCTCCTTGTTTACACGTTTTGTGTAAATTTGAATTAAAAAAAATTGTTTACATCAAATTCTGGATATTTAGTTTTTAATTTGCTTATAAATTCTCTACTTGGTTTCCTAGTTCCGTAGTTCTATTTTTATATAAAAAGATACTGAAACACCTATGCTTTCTGCAAATTCACTTTGTGTCAAATTCATATTCTCTCTAAATTCTTTAAGCATCTCCATCTTATTACTCTCCTTTCTCTAAATTACGCATTAAATATATTACACATTTTGTGTATTGTAAAGTTTTGTTTTTGCACATTTTGTGTATGTGTTCTTGTTTTTTCTCACGTTTGCTCTTTTTTTCTCTTTTTTTCTAATTTTTGCACAAAAAGTGTAAGTCTTTTTATTGCGCATTTGCACAAATTGTGCTAATATATAATAAGAGGTAATAAGCTATGAATGTTTTAGGAAGTAGAATAAAAAAAGAAAGAGAAAATCTGAATTTATCAAGAGAAGATTTAGCCAAAAAATTAGGTGTATCATATTCTGCAATAGCTATGTACGAACAAGGTAATAGAGAGCCTAATAATGAAATAATTTTAAAAATGTGTGAAATTTTTAACTGTACTATAGATTATCTTATGGGAAAGAGCATATATAGGACAAGTCAAGAAGAATTAAAAAATTATTTAAAAAAAGAAATTGAAGAGGACTTAATTAAAAATCTAAAAGCTTTGGAACTTGATGAAAATGAATTAGAACAAGCTATAACAGCATTTCTTGACAATTACATATATATTTCTGATGAGCCTACTTCTATACAAATATATGATATGGAAGACTCTGTTGTTTATTATGCATATGAACTACTGGTCAAATATTACTTTAAACTAATTGATAAGGAGACCTCAATATTACTCAATGAACCAAAAAAACTTTCAAATAAACAGGATATTTTTGAAAAGGCTGAAGAATTGGCTTGGATAAAAATGAAGAACCTTATAAATGATCTAGATAAAAATAAGGTAATATCTAATTTAACTTCATTAGAAAGAGCCAAAAAGCATATATCAAAAATAACTCAAGACAATAAAATATTTATGTGTCCAGTTTATGGCCGTATTGCGGCAGGACAACCTAATTGGGCAGAAGAATGTATAGAAGGAAAAATACCTATTGATCCAGAACTTATGAATATAATTAATCCAGAAGAATGCTACTTTCTAAAAGTAAATGGCGAAAGTATGAATAAAGTAATAAAAAATGGTGCATTTGCTTTAATTAGAAGAACCGATTGGGTAGAAAATGGCGAAATAGCAGTTGTACTTGTAAATGGTTTTGATGCCACACTAAAGAAATTTACTAAGCAAGGGGATTTAATCATATTAGAACCAATGAGCGATGACCCTAATTTTACAACTCAAGTTTATAATAAAGACACAGAAATAAAAATAATTGGAAAATATATTGGAAAAATGGAAATGAATTAATTTGATATTGACAAAACGTATGTTTTGTTTTAATATATAAAAAATAAAAAGAGGAAAATGTGTATTAGATTGCAGCCTATCACATTTTCCCACAACACAAATACCTTGAAAGATATTTGCATTGTTATTATATACTAATGTAAATCTCTTTTCAAGTATTTTGTGAAAAATTGAAAGGAGATTTTTATTATGGGAAAAAAAGTAAAAGGAAATGGAGAAGGTACAATATATAAGTCTAGCAAAACAGGTCTATATATTGGTCAGTACACCATCAATTACAAAAGACATTCAGTATACCAAAGAAAAAATGAAAAAATAGGAGATTTCAAAAAACGTTTCAATAATATATTAAGTAGCATTAATACTGGTACTTATATTGAGAAAAGCAATGAAACCTTATATGACATACTTAAAAATCATGTTGACCAAAAATTTATTGACGGAGTAACTACACAAGTAAGCTACTTAAAAGATCAAGAAACTTTAAAGCAATTAGAAAAGACATGCTCTTTATTTGTTCATAGGCCTATTCAAAAAATTACTGTAGAAGAAATAGAATCATCAAAAATAAATATAAGAAAGTACAGTCAAAGTATTGTTGATAAAATATGGAGTTTACTAAAAAAAGGATTTAAAATAGCATATTCTCGAAGAAAAATTAACTATAATATAATGGAAGATGAGACTCTTGTAAAGCCTATTTCAGAAAAAGAAGTTCGAATAATAGAAGCCTTAAATGAAAAAGAATTAAAGAAATTAAACAAGGTCTTAGATGAAAAAGAAAGAGAACACGAATATCGTGACATTGTAAAAATGCAACTTGAAACTGGAATGCGTATTGGAGAAACTCTTGCTAGGTCTGTGTTTGATGTAAACCTAAAAAAACATGAATTATTAATTAATAATACACTTACAAAAGATGAGACAGGGAAAACAATTTTAGGAAAACATAC
>CALXXH010000141.1 GCA_944392635.1 uncultured Clostridia bacterium
GGTCGCTACAGGGCTCGAACCTGTGACCCCCTGCTTGTAAGGCAGATGCTCTCCCAGCTGAGCTAAGCGACCATGTTCTCTCGACGAAATTTATTATACTAACTTTTTTTTTAGTTGTCAAGTATATTTTTAAATTTTTTTATTTTTTTTACAAAAAATAGTTGTATATTTTATCTTTTGTGTTAAAATAATAATGTATTTAAGGAAAAGGAGAGGATTAACATATGAAGAAAAAAATTTTATTAATTACATTTTTATTACTTATTTTAATTAGTTCTTGTTCTTTAGCATCATATAGTACTGTTACAATGACAGTTGTTGAAGAACCTGTATGTACAATTGATTTAGGAAATGATTCTCAATTTGAGAAAAAATTGATATCAAAAGATTTAACTAATAAAGAAGTAACATTACAATTGCAAGTAACAAATAATGCAGAAAGTTTAAAACCTACTGGTGAAATAATGTTAGTACTTGATAATTCTGATAGTATGGAGGAAGAAACCTCAACAGGAGAAATTAGAAAAGATTTAGTTTTTGAATCTGCAAAAACCTTAGTTTCTAATTTACTAGAAGATAACTCTCAATTACAAATAGGAATTGTAAGTTTCTCTACTAATGTAGATCAATCAAAAGAAGCTACAATTGAAGATGCAACAGTAGTTTCTTCTTTGAATAATGATACTAATACATTGACAAATGCAATATCTAATATTGAAGCAAATGGACCAAGAACAGACTTAGAAGCTGGTTTAACTTTAGCAAGTGAACAATTTACTCAAGCAGATAATAATAAATATATGATAGTTTTAACAGATGGTGTCCCAAATGTTGCTTTAAATTCAAATAATCCATATTATTCTGACACTACAATAACTCAAACAAAAAATAAGCTACAAGAACTATCAAATTCAGGAATAAGTATAACAACTATGCTTACAGGAATCAGTGATGAAAATTATGTACCTCTTGGTGTAACAAAAAGCTTTGGAGAAATTATTAGAGAAATATTTGGTACAACAGAAAATCCAACAGTTGGAAAATTTTATTATATAACAGATGATAAAATTGAAACAACTATTACAAATGACATATATAATGATTTAATTCCAGTATCACAAACACTAACAAATATAGTAATTAAAGATTATTTTCCAAAAGAAATTGTTGATAACTTTGAATTTGCATATGTAAGTGATACAAATATTGGTGAAATATCTGCTGAAATTGATTCTACAGATAATTCTATTACTTGGACTATACCAGAACTTGCAAGTGGACAAACTGCAACAGTTCAATATACTTTAAAATTAAAAGAAAATTTTGATAGCAGTATTGTTGGAAAAATTTTAGATACTAATGAGAAAGTTGATATAACATATAATGATTATGATGGAGTAGCACAAAGTAAAACTTCAAATATAACTCCAAAGTTACAATTAGCAGAACCACCTGCCGAGCTACCTAAAGCTGGAACTGCAATCTTAATTGGTTTTGCAGTTATTGCTACAGGATTATTAATTTTCTCAATAACAAAATTAACAATTTTGAATAATAAAATGAAAAATTAAAATATATAAAATTACAAAAATAAAAACCTTTGAAATATGAAGGTTTTTATTTTTGCATTAATCAGTAGTTATCTTTACTGTTTTATAATATTCTATACATTTGGCTGTGCTTATTTGCAAAGCAAAACTCACATGTGGCGAAGCAATTTTGTGCATGTGGACATCGAAATCTTTGATTTCGTTAATGTCCAATTTTCTTATCTCAAATCTTCTTCAATATTCAAAAGCCTATTATATTTTGCTACTCTATCTGTTCTACAAGGTGCACCAGTTTTTATCTGCATAGCATTTGTTGCAACTGCAATATCTGCAATAGTTGTATCTTCTGTTTCCCCTGAACGATGTGAAATTATTGTTCTATACCCATTTTTCTTTGCTAATTCTATTGTATCTAAAGTTTCTGTCAAACTTCCTATTTGATTTGGTTTTATCAATATTGCATTTGCTACTTTCTTTTCTATTCCTCTATTTAATCTTTGCATATTTGTAACAAATAAATCATCACCTACTAATTGAATTTTGTCACCTAATTTTTCAGTTAATTCTTTCCATGTTTCCCAATCTTCTTCTGCTAATCCATCTTCTATTGAAGCTATAGGATATTTATCACATAGATTAATTAAATATTCTACCATTTCTTTCTTACTTCTCATTTGCTTTGTTTTCCAAAAATAATATCCTGTTTCTCCTATTTTCTTAGCTTCATCATACATTTCTGTACTTGCAATATCTAATGCCAAAACTATATCTTTTTTAGGTTCATAACCAGCTTTTTTTATTGCTTCTATAATCACATCTAAAGCTTGTTCTTCATTTTCTAAATTAGGAGCAAAACCACCTTCATCTCCTACTGCAACACTAAAACCTTTTTCTTTTAATACTGATTTTAGTGTATGATAAATCTCTGCACCTCTACGAAGTCTTTCTGCAAATGTAATATCTCCTATTGGCATAATCATGAATTCTTGAATACTTATATTATTGTCAGAATGTTTTCCTCCATTTAAAATATTCATCATTGGAACAGGTAATTCTTTTGCCTGCTTTCCTCCAATATATTCATATAATTCCATATTTAAAGATTCTGCCGCAGCTTTTGCTACTGCAATAGATACCCCAAGTATCGCATTTGCTCCTAAATTTGATTTATTAGGTGTATCATCTAATTTTATCATTGCTTCATCTATTTGTTTTTGTTCATAAACATTCATACCTATTACCTGTTTTGCAATTTTCTTATTTACATTTTCTACAGCTTTTTCTACACCTTTTCCTTTATACCTATTTTTATCCCCATCACGTAATTCTACTGCCTCAAAACTTCCTGTTGATGCCCCTGATGGTACTGATGCAATTCCAACAAATCCTCCTTCTGTTACAACTTTTACTTGTACTGTTGGATTTCCTCTTGAATCTAATATTTCCAAAGCCTTTACATCTTCAATTGCTAAAAAATCTTTCATAAATTTAACCTCACTTTCTAAAAAATTCAATACACTATATCTATTCTATATATAAATTTCCTACTATATACAAAAATATTATCATTTATTATTTAGCACTATATATA
>CALXXH010000142.1 GCA_944392635.1 uncultured Clostridia bacterium
TACTTTTTCTTTTTTATTATTTTGATAAACTGTTTTGTATGTACTTGGATTTTGTACAGCTTTGAAATTTTTTGATGTTTCTTGAGTGTTTTCAACTTTTTTGTTTTCATTTTTTTCTTCCATTTAAAAGACCTCCTAATAATTTAACTAATATATATATGTATATATTATCCTATTTTTTAGATATAATACAATATAATTGTGAAATTTATGTGAAAAAAATTAGATTTTTTAGGGATGAAAAGTTCTTGATATTTTTTATTTAATATAGTAAAATGTGAATGTAATATTGTATAAAAGAAGTAAAAATGAAGTAAAGGATGAGGGAAAATGAGACTAAAACAAAATAAAGGTATAACAATAGTAGCTTTAACAATTACAATAATTATATTATTAATTATTGCAGGAATAGTATTATATAATGGAAAAGATATAATTCAAAGAGCAAATTTAGAAGAATTAAGGACCAATATGCTGTTAATTGAGGCAAAAGCAAAAGGATTAGTAGAAGAAGCAAACTTTCAGTTAGGGCCAAATTTTAAGAATGAATCACAAGAAACTCAAGCAACAAAGTTAGCAGAGGTAAGACAAAGTATATATATTGATGAGAACAAATTAGGAAATTCAACTAGTATTTCAAGTGTACCATCAGGTGTACCAACAGGAGATAATGTGTATGTGTTTACTAGTGAAACAGCAGCTTTATGGGGATTAGACAATGTTTATGGAGAACTTGAAAGTGGAGAAAATTATTTAATAGAATTTGATGAAGAAAATGCAACAGTAGAAATATATAATACAATTGGATACCAAGGACATTATTCATTGACAGAAATAGATGAATTACAATAAGAGAAAGGATATGTAGCATAAATGAAAGAAAAGGAATTAGAACGATTAACAAAACTAAAAGAAATAGAAAAAGATTTATATCAAAAAGGATTTGAAAATATATGTGGTATAGATGAAGCAGGAAGGGGACCTCTAGCAGGTCCTGTTGTAATTGCAGGGGTTATTATGCCACAAGATTCTATGATTGAAGGGGTAAATGATTCTAAAAAAGTTACTGAAAAAAGAAGGGGAAAATTATATGATTTAATCTTAGATGAGGCAATTAGTTATTCTGTTGCAATAATAGGACAAGATGTAATTGATGAAATGAATATTTTAAATGCAACAAAACAAGGAGTAACAGAAGTTATAGATGGTTTAGATGTGAAGCCAGATTTAATACTAGTAGATGCATTAGAACATATAAATACAAGAGGAATACCATATGAACCAATAATAAAGGGAGATGCTAAATGTTATAACATAGCTGCAGCATCAATAATTGCAAAGGTTACGAGGGATAGGATAATGAGAGAATGGGACGAAATATATCCACAATATGGATTTATTAATCATAAAGGATATGGAACTGCAAAACATATAGCTGCAATTAAAGAATATGGATTATGTCCTATACATAGAAGAAGTTTTACAAAGAAATTTGTATGATAAAAAGGCTGTTTTTTGATGTGTTCCTAAAACAGCTTTTTTGATATAATTTTATTTGGAGGTAGAAGATGAATATTTTAGATATTATAGAAAAGAAAAGAGATAAAAAAGAGTTATCAAAAGAAGAAATAGAATATTTTATTAAAGGATATACAAATAATGACATAGCAGATTATCAAGCAGCAGCATTGGTAATGGCTATTTTCTTAAATGGTATGACAAAGCAAGAAACAACAGAGTTAACTCTTGCTATGGCACATTCAGGTGAGATTTTAGATTTATCTAAGTTAAATGAAATAATAGTTGATAAACATTCTACAGGAGGAGTAGGAGATAAGGTTTCTTTAATATTGTTGCCATTAGTTGCATCCTTAGGAGTACCTGTTGCCAAAATGTCTGGTAGAGGATTAGGTTTTACAGGAGGAACTGTAGATAAATTAGAATCTATTCCAGGATATAGAACAGATATAGATATGAACACTTTTGTAGAAAATGTGGAAAAAATAGGAATAAGTATGATTTCACAGACTTTAAATTTAGCTCCAGCAGATAAAAAGATATATGCACTTCGTGATAGTATTTCTTGTGTGGAGAGTATTCCTTTAATTGCATCTAGTATAATGAGTAAAAAGATTGCAAGTGGAGCAGAAAAAATTGTTTTAGATGTTACTGTAGGTAATGGAGCTTTTATGAAAGATGTAGAAAGTGCAACTAATCTTGCAAATGAAATGATAGAAATAGGAAAGTTAGCCAAAAGAGAAACAATTTGTATATTAACAAATATGGATGAGCCTTTAGGTTATAGTGTTGGTAATAATTTGGAAGTTATAGAGGCAATAAAATTTTTAAATGGAAATATGCCAGAAGATTTAAAAGATGTTGTTTTAGAACTTGGGGCATATATGATTAAATTAGCAGGTCTTGGAGATAATATTGAAGATAATAAAAAGAAGATGTTAGAAAATATAAATAATGGAAAAGCTTTTAATAAATTTTTAGAACTTATTAAAAATCAAGGTGGAGATACTTCATATATAGAAAATGTAGAAAAATTTGATAAAGTAAAATATATACTTCCTATATATGCAACTGATAACGGATATATTAGTCAAATAAATGCAAAAGAGGTAGGAAAACTTGCATGTGATTTAGGTGCTGGTAGAATAAAAAAAGATGATAAGATAAATTATAGTGTTGGTATCATATTAAATAAAAAAGTTTCTAATAAAGTAATAAAAGATGAAATTTTGGGATATGTACATGCAAATGATGAAGAAAAAGCCAAAAGTACAGCCCAAAAATTAAAAGAAATTATAAAAATAGATCAAGAAGAACCAAAAAAATTAGAAACTATTATAAAAGTTATACAATAATCTAAAAAAATATTTGAAAACTAGATTATATGTGGTATAATATAAGAGAATTGGACATTAACGAAATCAAAGATTTCGATGTCCAGATGCACAAAATTGCTTTGCAATTATTGTGCG
>CALXXH010000143.1 GCA_944392635.1 uncultured Clostridia bacterium
TTCATTTGTACCTATGTTTTCTAACACCTCATATGTTACATATACATTTACCCCATCATCTTCTACATAGGTATTAATATTTTTATTTACAATAGATTCTTTATTCTCAATTTCATTATTTAATTCTTCTTCTAACTCTTGTATCCCTATATTTTTAGCTTCTTCTACATCATATGTTTTTTGTTCTTCTATTACTTCTTGATTTGTTGTTTTTATAAGTGAAATTGGTAAATAAAAGTTTGAAAATATTCTTACTTTATTTTCAGTTTCTATTGTATCATAAATTTGAAATTTTGAAAGCTTTTTTGACAAATTTATTTTAAAATTATTAAATTTTAATGTATATTTATTTTCCTCCTCTCCTGTTTTTTGCCTTTCCGTAGTGTTATACATTATTTTCTTGTTTTTTGTATACCATACTTTTGCTTCAATTTCTCCTTTTGCATGTACATATCTTATCCCTGTATATTTTCCTTCCATCCAACCACTAATTAATGTATCCCCAACATTTACAGTATCACCTACTTTTACATTAGCTGTTCCATCTTGTGCATTTATTTTTGTAATTATTCCTGCTTTATTTGAAACAATACTACAATATTCACTCTCATCAATTATATCTGGTTTTTCATCTGCTTTTACTAATTTTACAATTGCATTTGTTCCTTTTAATTCTATCCCCATCCATGCTATATCACTTCTTTTTAATCTCATTTCATTTATAATACTTTTTGAATCAATACTACTTTTCAGTTTTCCAACTTCTAACCCAAAACTTTTTAAATCTTCTTCTATATTTTCAACATTTGCTCCATCTTCTACTTGTATTTCCACATTCCATACAAAATTTGAGGATAAAATAATTAAAGATGCAAATAAAATTAAAAAAATGAGAAATATTTTTCTTTTTTTATATTTATGAAATAAAAATGGTACTCCTTTTTTACTTTTTATTTTTAACTTACATCTTGTTTTTTTGGCAATTTTAATTAATTCTCTAAAATCTTGTATTCTAGATTTAAATTGTAATTTTATATCTTCTTTTCTTTTTAAATTCCATATTGTTACATTTCTACTTTTACATATATTTATAAATCTTTCTATATAATATCCTTCTATTTCAATAACAAGATAGCCTATAATATAACTTAGTAAAATTTTTATAAACATTCTATTCTCCTTCGTCTATAATTCTTTCAAAATCAAAGCTTTCTATTTTACCACTAACTCTAATATCATCATCAGTCATATTTTCTAGTTTGAGTTGATAGCCATTTATATTTATAATACCAATATATGTATTAATCCTAACGTAAAATTCCTCATATTCAAGAATCCCCTTAAAATTTTCAATTAACATCTCATCAAAACCAGTAATTATAATTTTAGGAACATTAGAACAAACCTCTTTTGGTAATTCCAAAAACTTATCTAAATTCATAAGTAACTCCTCCTTCTTGCTAATGGTAAATGGTTAATTGGGGACAGGTACACATTAACCATTCCAATTTTTCTACTGAAATTGATCTAATGACTTGAACTCGTATCCCATATTTTTAGCCTCTTTTATTACACTATCTAAAATATTAGTATTTGTTTTTGAATTTCCATGTAATAACATTATTTCTCCATTATGAAGATTATCCAATATCTTTTTCTTTGCTTGTTCTTCATCTGGTTGTTTATCCTCATTCCAGTCTTCATATGCAAATGACCACATTACAGTTTTATATCCTAAAGAATTTGTTACTTTTAAAGTTCTTTCACTAAATTCTCCTTTTGGTGGTCTTATATATTTCATTTCATATCCAAATTTTTCATATATACTTTTGTGTAAATCCATCACTTCTTTTTCTATTTCTTCTTCTCCTAAATCTGGCATACTTTTATGATTAACTGTATGATTTCCTACTATATGCCCAACTTCTATCATTTGTTTTACTAATTCTTCTTGTGTATTCACATAGTGTGCCGTTATAAAAAATGCTGCTTTAACATCATTTTCTTTTAAAACACTTAAAATTTTTTCTGTATAACCTGCTTCATACCCTTCATCAAATGTTAAATAAATTGTTTTTTCTTCACTATTTCCTAAACATATGCCATTATTTTCTTCTAATACTTTTTGATTTTGTTTTCCTACATCTGGTTGTTCATGATTATCGTTTCTTTTAATCCCCCAACCTATTTTTTTATTGCTCACACTTTGTGCATTTGTTTGAATTGTTTCTTCTTTTTTTATCGTTATCATACTAAGTGAAAATATAGTTATTGCTAATATTAAAATTATTAAAACTTTTATTTTTGTTTTTTTCATGCAATAACCTCCATTCTTTTTCTTTTAATTTTATGAAAAATATTTTAAATTATTCATTTATTATTAAGGTATATTAAGAACATGAAAATCAAACAAATTTTGAAAATTTATTTTTAAATCACCAAAAAAGAGATACCATTTTGGTACCTCCAAGTCGTATATTTTTATTTATCACATTCCATATAATTTTCTAATATATATTAGTCGTTTTTTAATATTTTCCAATGTCCAGTCTTTTTTGAACCTTCTCTTTCAATATATCCTTTTTCTTTTAATTCTTTTATATTTCTTTTTATTGTTATTTCAGAAACTTTTAATTTCATAGCAATATCTTTTTGTCTTATATTAGGATTCATTTTTAATAAATTTAAAGTATCATTTAAAGTATCATTTAAAGTATCATTTAAAGTATCATTTGCTAAATTAATTAAATCTTTTTCATCCAATTTTTCATCTCTTAATAGTGGAATTGTTACTCTAAACATCTCTTTATCTTCAAAAATAGGTGGTTTTCCTGAATACAAATATGAATTTTTTGTAATTTTTATAAAACCACTACCCAACTCATCTGCATATCCTATTTCTCTAAAAAATTTTGC
>CALXXH010000144.1 GCA_944392635.1 uncultured Clostridia bacterium
TCCTCCTAGTAATTGCAACATTCCCACGTCAGTTAAGCCCAATACTTGTATTGGACTTTTTTTATTTTCTATTTCTTGGTTTAAGTCTAAAAATTTTTGAGATTTTCCTATTTCTCCTAATATGGTATTCATCTAGCTTCCCCTTTTTATGAAGTTTTACAATTTGTATTAAATTATATCAAGTTAAATTATAAAAATTTTATGAAATTAAATGTGTGAATGAAAGAATATTACAAATTCTTTCATTATCAAATAGGAGAATCTCAAACTTGTTTTTGAGTGGTGCCTATTTTATAATGTTAGAATTTGTATATTCTGTAATGTTAGCCATTTAATAAATAAAATTTTATAATTTAACTGTTTGTATTTTATTCTTGTCTATATATTTTATCACATTTTTTAGGAAAAATAAAGAGAAACTTTTTTGACTTTTATGTAAAATAATAGTATAATATATATAAGTGATTATTCACTTGTAACTATATTAAATTTGCAACCCCCAGTAAGGGGAAGGAGGAAACATTATGAGTAACATAGCTAACAATTCTTGTATCCATGAAGTAGGCACATCTCTTGGAGTTTTTACAGTTCACTTTCCGTGTGCTGTATTCACTGAAGAACATGTCTTCAATCATATTCTTCAATCTATTGATGGTCTTGATTTTTCAGACCAACAACAGTTTGAAGAAAATAAAGAAGCTCTCAAGAAAACAATGCAGAAAATTGGTTTGAACGGAGAGCCCAAGGAAAATGATGTATATTCATACTGGATGCAGGAACTTCTCAACAAGGCTGCCTATTTCGGGACTCGCTTTCCTCAGGCTACTATATCGCTTAACTGGAATGCAAGAGAAGTATATGTTATGTAGTTATGTAACGGAAATAAGCTCACGGCAATGTCGTGAGTTATTTCTTTTTTGTTGACATTTTATGTAAAATATGTTATTATTTTTATGTAACTAATTAACGTGTTTTCCAAGATTGGAGGAAAATGACATGAAGAAAATCACGGTGACTGAAGCACGGAAATTACTTGAGTTAGGGATTTATCCTAAGTGTGAGGTTTCACGGGATGTATTTAGACCTGTGAAATCTACCCAGGAACTTGAAAATTTTTTAAGTCTTTCTTCTTATCAAAAATGCCAGTTTTATGGCTATGATGAGAATGAAATTGAAAAATTCAAAGTTCCTGCAGATGCAATTGAAATAACTGTTGAAGAAGCAACAGATATGGTAGCATCAGGGAATAAAATCTATGCTCGAGTAATAGGGGAGACTGAGCAGAGTTTTACAGAATGGAATTCTTTTTTCTCATTTATAAGAAAATGTGAGATACATGGAGATTCTTTTCTCCTCTACTTGCGTGATTAGTCAGTAAAAGCACCCTTTAAAGAGTTGATTACTTTTTTAGGGTGCTTTTACATTTTTACTACTAATTTATCAAATTTAGAATTTATATATTTTTTTAATTTTGTCATGAATTCATCTGGTTTGATTTCTTTTTTAGCTACCATATCTAAGCCTTTTTCCCAACTTGCTGTAAGTTTTGGATTTAACATATCTGGCATAGATGTATTTACAATATCATAGATTTTTTCGCCTTTATTAGTTGGAGTTACTATTTGTGTTTTTTTGTTTATTTCTATATATCTTATTTTTTCTAGTTTTTCTATAATTCCTCCTCTTGTTGCACTTGTTCCAATTCCTGCTCCTTTTATTTGTTCTCTTAGTTCTTCATCTTCAATTAGTTTACCTGCATTTTCCATAGCAAGGATTAGTGAACCTGAATTGTATCTGCTTGGTGGCGATGTTTCTGCTTCTTTTATTTCAAAGTTCTGTATTTCTATTTTTTGTCCTTTTTTTAGTTTTTTTAATATTTCTAAACTATTATTTTCATCTTCTTTTTCCACATTTTTTTCATTTTGTGTGGAATTCTTATTTTGTGGTTTTAAAATTTCTAAATATCCTTGATTTATGCATACTTTTTCACTTGCATAAAAGTTTTCAATATTTTTCTTTTCTTCATCTAATTCTATATCAATTGTTACTTGAACTTTGCTATATTCTGCAGGTGGATAAAATATTGCTAAAAATCTTTTTACTATTACTTTATATATTTGTTTTTGTAAATCTGGTAATTGATTAAAGTTTTCATATCCTTGTCCTGTTGGTATTATTGCATAGTGGTCTGTGATTTTACTATCATTTACATATTTTGTTTTTAATATATTAGTTGAATACTTTTCATCTACCATTTTCTTTATATACCTTTGGATTTCTTCATCTTTCATTCCTCTTGCTATACCATTTAAGTTTTTGGTTATTTCTTTTGCAACTGCTGTTGATAATACTCTTGCGTCTGTTCTTGGATATGTTACTAGTTTCTTTTCATATAGGTTTTGTATTATATCTAGTGTTTCATCTGGTTTTATTTTAAATCTTTTTGTACATTCATTTTGTATTTCTGCTAAGTTAAATAGTAGTGGTGGATTTTCTTTTTGTTTTGATTTTTTCAAGCTACTTATTACTGCATTTTTTCCTGAAAGTAGGCTTATTAATTGTTTTGCTTCTTGTTCTTTTTTGAAGCCTGATTCATTATATAGTTTTGGTGATTCAAAATATTTTGATTTTTCATTTACTTTCCATTCTGCTTTAAATGATGAATTATTTTCTCCAAATTCTCCTAGTATTTTATAATATTTTGTTTTCACAAAGTTTCGTATTTCTCTTTCTCTTGAAACTATCATTCCTAATACACATGTCATTACTCTTCCAACTGAGATTGATGCTTTATCTTCATTTATACTTTTAGCTAATTTTCTTCCATAAATTATTGAAAG
>CALXXH010000145.1 GCA_944392635.1 uncultured Clostridia bacterium
TTTCTTTATTAATACTTGCCTTTCATCTGCTGAACATATATAATCTCTATAAATTAGTGCAACAATAGATTTAGCTTCGTTAGAAATATTTTGTTCTAGAATACCCTTTCCTAAATCTATTTGAATCTCATAGGCTTGATTCATATTGTTTCTTACAAAATCTAAAAATTTATTTGGTATCATATTGATTATATTTTGATTCGAGTTGATTAATATTGCATTGACTTCGGATAATGCATTTTTATAAATTTGTTTCATCTATCGTTCCTCCTTATAGAGTTTGTTCCTTATCATCTTCTTTTTTAGGTTCATCTTGCAACATATCTTTTATTATATTCCTTTGAATATCTTGTCCATTATAAGCCTGCTCAAATTGTTCTTTTCCAAATTTTGCTTTTCTTTGTTCTGCTTCATTTTTTCTTTTTTCTTCGGCTTTTTTCTGCTTTCTTAATTCTCTTTCTTTTCTTCTTTCTTCATTAATTCTTTCTACTTCTTGCCAATCTATATCTATGTCTGAAATTCCAGTTTCCGTACCCTCCTCTAGTCGAATATCACCAATGTTAGTTGTGTTTTTTATATCTAGTAATGCTTGTTCTGTGAACTGTCTATTTTCAGGTTTTACTACTAATTTTGCAGAAGTTATTGGTGTTCTTAAAGATAAATTATTCTCTGATTTATATTTTCTAACATTTGAAATAGCATCTACTACTGCATTACCTTGTTCAATTAAATTCTGATCTGGCATATATTCAAAGTCATCCATATCTGTAATATGTATTGATTTCACTTTTTCTTTATCTCTGAAAAAGTCTTGATATATTTCTTCAGTAACATGTGGCAAATAAACTGAACCCATTTTTAATAATTGTAGCATACTATCATAAGTAGCCTTTTGAGCAGATTTTTTAGCATCTTCTCCATATAAATCTGGATTATATAGTCTATGTTTTGCAATTTCAACATAATTATCACAATAATCCCAGAAATATTTTTGGTAAGCATTTAATGCCAATCCTGGTTCATATCTACTAAAATAGTCATCATATTCTTCTTTCATTTTTGCAAGTTTACTTAATGTCCATCTATCCATTGGTAATAATCTTGTATCTTTATTCTCTTCTGGATTATAGTCTTGTAAATTCATTGTTGCAAATTTAGCTACATTCCATAATTTATTTATAAATTTATTTGCATCTTTTAATGTTCCGTCTGAATACATTACATCATTGCCTAATTTTCCAGTTGCCGTCCAATATCTAATTGCATCTGCAGAATATTGTTCTAATATTTTTTCTGGTTCCATACCTGAATTACATTTACTTTTACTTATCTTTTCACCTTTTTGTGCCAAAACATGTCCTGCAATCATTATATCTTTCCAAGGTAATTCTCCAGTATGATATAAACTTTTTGCGATAGTATAAAAATCCCATGTTCTTATAATATCATGTGCATTAGCTCTTAAGCTCATAGGATAAATTTTCTTCATCATCTCTCCATTCTCATCTCTTGCCCAATCTGCATTTATTAGTGGAGTTAATGAAGAAGTAGCCCAAGTGTCCATAACATCCTTTTCTGGTTCAAATTCAGTTCCTCCACAGCAAGGACATGGCTCATTTGGATTTGTAGATAAAGGATTTACAGGAAGTTGATCTTCTTTGGCTAATACTGTTTCTCCACATTCCTTACAATACCATACAGGAAAAGGAATACCAAAATATCTTTGTCTTGAGATTCCCCAATTCCATTGTATATTTTTTACCCAATCATCATATCTAGTTTTCATAGATTTAGGGTTCCAATTCACATCTGAACCTGCTTTTAACAATCTGTCTTTATCATTAACTAAATCAATTTCCCATTGTTTTTCTCTAATGAATTCAGCTGGCGTTCCACACCTTTCGTGTACTCCTATTTGATGTTTTAAATCTTCTTGTTTCAATAAATAACCTTTTTCTTGTAAATCTTTTATAATTGTTTCTCGAGCTTCTTCTGTTGTCATACCACCATATTTTTCAATGTCTTTTGAGATAGTTCCATGCTTTTGAATAATTTGTTTTACTGGTAAATTATATTTTTTACACCATTCAACATCTGTTGCATCTCCATAGGTACAACACATAACAGCTCCAGTACCTTTATTTAAGTCAACCTTTTCATCAGCCATTATTTTTACAGTATATCCAAACAAAGGGACTTCAATTTCTTTACCTATATACTTTGCTTTCTCTTTATCGTTTGGATTTACGAATACAGCTACACATCCAGGTAAAAGTTCTGGTCTAGTTGTTGCAATTTCTAAATCTTCATTTAGTTCTGGAACTCTAAAATTCAAATAATTAAACTTTGTGTCAACCTCTTTTGTTTCAAGTTCAGCTTGAGCAATAGATGTTTGACATTCTTTACACCATAAACAAGGTTCTTCTTCATGATGTAATTTTCCTTTGTTATATAAATCAATAAATGATTTTTGTGATGTCATTTGTGCTTTTTCTCCCATTGTCGAATACATATAATCCCAATCTGCACTAAATCCAAGAGATTTAAATAGTTCTTTAAATTGTTCTTCATATTTTGCAGTAGTTTCTAAACACAACTTTGTGAATTCTTCTCTAGATAATTGATTCGCTTTCTTCCCAATTTGTTTTTCTACTAATCTTTCAGTAGGTAAACCATTGTCATCAAATCCAAAAGGATAAAATACATTATATCCTTTCATTCTCATATATCTTGCAATCATTTCAATTTGTGTATAAGAAAAAACATGTCCTATATGAATTTTTCCATTTACCGTTGGAGGAGGATTATCAATAGAGAATAT
>CALXXH010000146.1 GCA_944392635.1 uncultured Clostridia bacterium
ACTCCTGCCAATATTAATAACACTACTATTGTTACTACTAATGCTATTAATGTTACTCCTCTGTTTCTTGTTTTTACTTCTTTTGTTTTCATTTTGGTCTCCTCCATTTTAACAACATACTCTTTTTGCATATATTAATTATACTCTATATTTAAATAATTATCCTACATTTAAATATAGTGTTTTCTTTAAGTTCTATAATTTATGATAAAATAAAAACTCGAAAACAGTTATGCCTTAAGCTTTTGGGCAACAATATAAATTTTTTATACAACTCTAAAAGATTTATTATTTTCATTTATATTTTTTTAAACTATTGATTTTATTATTGGTTAATGTTATTATTTATTTGTAAGTTTATCTTTAAGTATAGAACTTAATGAAAAAAATAGCTTGTAATTATATACAAGCCATTTTTGTTTTGCTAATTATCCCATATAATTGCTTTATCCCCATATACACATCCCCAAGGTGAGCCTGTTAATGTTCCATCATTTTTCTTGTGTATCACTACTTCTGATAGATTGTTTGCCACTGCAAAAGCACCTGTGCTAATTTCACTTATTTTTGATTGTATTATCAGTTTTTTTGTGCTTGCATAATTTAATATGATACCTTCTAACTTTTTTATTTTTTCTGGTAATTCTACTACCTCTGCTTTTGAATACATTAATGCATGTTCCTTTATTGTTTCTACACTTTCTGGTATATTAACTTCTGTTAAATCACTTTTTACCCAATATAGTTCTGTTCCGTCTTTGCTTAATATATATTCATTATTTATTGATTGAAAATATGGATTTTCTTTACTTACTTCTATATTTTTAACATTATAATATGCACTTTTTTTGAAACTATTAACATTTTGAGGCAAATACAAATATTCTATACTTGGAAAGACTCCCCACTCATTAATAGTTGTATCTCCTACAAAACTATCTGGTAATGTGATTGCTTTTATTGTTCCATTATTTAATAATGCTCCTCTTTTTATGTTTTTTACTCCATCTTTTATTATAACATTTCCTGTATCAAATAATCTATATAATATAGTTCCATCAAAACTGTATAAATTATTGTTCACTACTGTAAAATAATTATTTTTAGGGTCTACTGTTATTCCTTTTAGATTTGAATTAGAAAATGCTAGTGGTCCTATACTTTTTACTTTTTCTGTTATATTAATATTTGATAATTTATTACAATTAGAAAAAGCAAATCCTTGGATTGTTTCTACTGTACTTTCCATATTTATATTTGTTACATTAGGAAGTGCCACTACCAATGTTTTTAAATCTTTTGAATATAATACTCCATTTTTAAATTCAAAATAATTGTTTTCAGATGTATCTATTTCTTGTAATGTTGATATACTTAATGCTGCATTTCCTATATTACTTAGATTTTTTGGTAATTTTATTTTTGTTATAGATGTTCCAACGAAGCACTCAGCATTTAAAGACTCTAAGTTTTGAGGTAACTCTATATTCTGTAAATTTGTACATCTAGCAAAAGTCTGACCATTTAAAATCTTTAAATTACTTGGTAATTTTACATTATTTAATTTTTTACAGTTACCAAAGCAAGTTACACCAATTGTTGTTATTGTATCTGGTAAATTTATTGTTTTTAAATTACTACATCCCAAAAAGGCATGATTTCCTATATATTCTACTCCTTGTCCATCTTTTTCTTGTATTATTACATTCTCTAATGTTGTGTTATTCTTAAATGCATTTTGCTCTATTCTTTTTACTGTACTTGGTATTATTATTGTTTTTAACCCTTCTAGGTTTGTAAATGCCCCTTCTCCTATTGCTGTTACTCTGTCTGGTATTGTTAAACTTCCTGTTTTTTCGTCCATTAATAATAAGTTTCCGTTTGATGACAATAATACTCCGTCTTTTATATCATATGGATTTGCCTCTATTCCTAATCCTTGAGCTATTTTTATTTCACTTTTATTTTGCGTGTTTATTAATAATTCACCTTTTATTACTTCTAGTTTTTCAAAGTATTCGTCACTTATATCTGGTATTATTGTTTTTATGTTTCCTTCTTCTTCACTTTCTTTTGTATTGTAATTTAGGTCTTCTTTTCCTGCTGTTAATGTTGTTTCTTCAAATTCATTGTTTTCCATATATTTTTCTGATTTATATAATTCTAATTCTTCTTTATATCCTGATAATTCTGTTGATATCCTTGCTTCTTTTGATTTTGTTATTATTCCATCATCTCCTGTAAGCATTGATATTGATACTCCTGCTAATATTAATAATACTACTATTGTTACTACTAATGCTATTAATGTTATTCCTTTGTTTCTTGCTTTCACTTCTTTTGTTCTCATCTCATTATACTCTCCTCTTTGCATATAGTTTTTCTTTAAGTACCATACTTTATGACAAATTAAAAACTCGAAACGTCTAATGTTTCAAGCTTTTTTAAAAAGCAAAAAGATTTTTTTAATTCTATGAAATTCACTTTATTTTTATTTGTTAAATTTTTAAAACTATTGATTTTATTATTGATTAATGATATTATTATTTTGTAAGAATTTCTTTAAGTATGGTACTTAAAGAAATTCTTGCTTTTTTATTACTTTTAAAAAAAAGAAAAACCCTTATTGGATTTTCTTTTTAATATACATAGTTTTCTGGATTATATGCTATTCCATTAACTCTTATTTCAAAATGCAAATGGTTTCCGGTACTATTTCCTGTGCTTCCTACTAATGCAACTACATCACCTTGAGAAACTTTAGT
>CALXXH010000147.1 GCA_944392635.1 uncultured Clostridia bacterium
TCCAATAATAGTTGGAGGAACAGGACTATATGTTGATAGTTTAATTTATGAAATAGAATATCCAAATATTGAATTTGATGAAAACTATCGTAAAGAGTTGGAAGAACAAGTAAAAAAAGAAGGGTTAGACAAGCTATATGAAAAAGCAAAACAAATAGATCCACAAGCAATAGAAAAAATAAGCAGAAACGATGCAAAAAGAATTCTTAGAATTTTAGAAATATATCATGCAACAGGAAAAAATAAAACTCAGCAAGAAATAGAGTCAAGAAAAAAAGAAGTAGAATATGATTACAAAGTTTTTGCATTAAATTGGGATAGAGAAAAACTATACCAAAGAATAAATAAAAGAGTAGATATTATGATAGAACAAGGACTAATAGAAGAAGTAAAAGAAATATCAAAAAAATATAACAAATTTCCAACAGCAATGCAAGGATTAGGATATAAAGAGGTTGTAGATTACTTAGAAGGAAATTGTACAAAAGAAGAAATGATAGAAAAGATAAAAAAAGAAACAAGACATTATGCTAAAAGACAATTAACATGGTTTAGAAAAAATAAACAAACAATATGGTTAAATGGAGAAGATTCTGTACAAGAAAATATTGATAATATACTTAAAAATATATAGATAACATTATTTAGTTCAAATTATATTATTATATTTTTAGTTTCCCAACACTTTACAAACTGTAAACAAATCAGCTCCTATGGGACCATCGCTGATTTATTAACAGTATGTAGCGTGTCGGTCCCCACGAAACCACTAAAAGATATAATAATATAATTTGAACTATATATTGAATGGATTTTAATTTTCAAAAGAGAAAGGGTGAGAAATATATTGGAAAAACAAGTAAAGAAACCAGAAGAAAAAACTAGGAAAATGAAGCCAGAACAAAAAAAGAAAATAGTGCTATACATTGTTTTAACAGCAGTGGTTCTTTATATTGCATATACAATATATTTACTAATCAAAGAACCTACAAATGTATTTACAGTAGAAGAAGGAACTTTATATCAACAAGAAACAGATATAGGGTATGTAATAAGGAAAGAAACTGTTGTAAGAGGAAATAATTATAAAAATGGAATGGAACAAATAAAAACAGAAGGAGAAAGAGCATCAAAAGATGAAAATATATTTAGATATTATAGTACAAATGAGGAATCTTTAAAACAAAAAATAGCAGAATTAGACACTAAAATACAAGAAACAATGGCACAAGATACAGGAATATTTACAGCAGATATGAAATCTTTAGAAGACCAAATAGATGAAAAACTAAAAGAAATAAATGAAATAACAGATGTAACAACACTTACTGAATATAAAAAAGAAATTGATAATTTAATTACAAGAAAAGCTAAAATAGCAGGTGATTTGAGTCCAAAAGGTTCATATCTAAATGAATTAATAGAGGAAAGAAAACAATATGAAAGTCAATTAAATTCAGGTGCAGAGTATGTAACAGCTCCAATGAGTGGAATAGTTTCATATAAAGTAGATGGATTAGAAGAAACTTTAACACCTGATAATTTTGGAAGTATAAATAAAGAGTTTTTAGAGGAATTAAATCTACAAACAGGAAAAATAGTTGCAACAAGTGATGAAGCAGGAAAAATAATTGATAATTTCTGCTGCTATATTGCCACAATATCTTCAACAGAAGAAGCAAAACAAGCAGAAGTAGGAGATAGTGTGAAAGTTAGACTTTCAAATAATGCAGAAGTACCAGCAAAAATTAATAGTATTTCATATGAAGAAAATGGAGAAGTTCTATTAATATTACAATTAAATGAACAAATTGAAGAACTTACAAATTATAGAAAAATATCCTTTGATTTGATCTGGTGGGATGAAACAGGATTGAAAGTTCCAAATCAAGCAATAGTTGAACAGGATGGGTTAAAATATGTTGTTAGAAGTAGAGCTGGATATTTAAATAAAATATTAGTAAATGTTACAAGACAAGGGGATAAATATTCAATAGTTACAGCATATACAACAGATGAATTAAAGGAATTAGGCTTTACAAGTGAAGAAATAAACAATTATAGAAAAATATCATTATATGATGAAATAATATTAAATCCAGATTTAAGTAAAGCAGAATAAATATTACAAAAATATTACAAAAATATTAAGTTTAAATTACATTCGTAAAAAATATTGACAATATGGCAAAAAAAGTAGATACTTAGTATGTCAAAACAAAGGAAGTAAATTTAGGAGGTTTTTTTATGTCAGGAGCATTAATGAACAAAGTATGGGATTTATTTGGGATGGACTCAGCTGAGCCAGAAGAATACGATGATGAAAACGTATATGAGTATGAAGATGAGGAAGAAGAAGTAGAAGACAAAAAAATATTTGGAAGAAGAAATAGAGAGAAAGAAAAAGTAGTATCAATGCCACAAGCACAAACAAATGCTATTAAAATGGTTATTTCTCAACCTACAACATTTGAACAATCAGATGAAATTTGTAGCTTTTTAAAAGAGAAAAAATCAGTAATAGTAAACTTAGAATATGTTAATAAAGATGTTGCTAGAAGAATAGTAGACTTTATTAGTGGTGGAGTATATGCATTAGATGGATATATCCAAAAAGTATCAAACTCTATTTTCTTAGTTGCACCATCAAATTATGAAATTACAAATGAAATGGCAAGAGAAGAAATGAAAAGCAAACTTTCTGTATCTTGGTTAAAAAA
>CALXXH010000148.1 GCA_944392635.1 uncultured Clostridia bacterium
TATATATTATACAAGAGGTTTTATATTTTTTCAAATCTATTCATTCGAGCCATAGCGAGGTACGAGCTATTTAGTACAATTGTGATTACTAGCGCAATCAATGTAATACCTTTATTGGAATTTTTTGCGTCTTTTAATTTTCTTGCTTTTGTTTTAATATTTTTTTCTTGTTTCATTTTTCTTTTCCTTCCTTTCTTTTGTTTTTCCTTCCTAATTCCACTATATTATTCCCATTTTTGTAGATAGTATTCTTTTCACAAAAAGGTAATCAATAATTATGTTTATATTGTATACATTATTAACATTAAAGTCAATGTCTTTTATATTACATTTTCATTACAAGTTATAATATCTTTATTTTCTCTTTTGTATTATCTTTTCCACGTAAAATAGCGCAAGAAAAAACAGCCTGTTTAAAAGCTGTTTTACTCATTTTCAATTTCAGTTAAAAGTTAAATTATTTTTCTATAATAATTGTTACTGGTCCATCATTTAAAAGAGATACTTTCATATCTGCTCCAAATATTCCTTTTTCTACTTCTATATTGTATTTTTCTTTACATTGCTTACAAAAATATTCATATAACTTTTCTGCTTTATCAGGTTTTGCTGCATTTATAAATGAAGGTCTATTTCCACCACTACAATCTGCATATAATGTAAATTGTGATACTATTAATAATTTTCCATCTACATCTTTTAAGCTTAAATTCATTTTATCATTTTCATCTGTAAATACTCTTAAATTACATAGTTTTTTTACTAAATAATCTGCCTGTTCTTCAGTATCATTATGTGTTACTCCTAATAATACTAAAAAACCTTTATCTATTTTTCCTACTGTTGTTCCTTCTACATCTACTTGTGCGTTCTTCACTCTTTGTACTACTATCTTCATTTTTTGTTTCTCCTATTCCTTTTACATATTTATATAAGAAAATGATGTATAATATATTGAATAAATTTTGAATGTGATAGGAAAATATTTAGAATTTATTTAATAATTTTATGGAAAATGTTCGCGTCGAACGAAGTGAGGACTAAGTGAAAGGGTGCCATAAAATTATTTTAGAAATTCTTAATATTTGTATTGAACCGAAAAATTTATGAAATCTATTATACATCATTTTTATTAAATTATTTATCTTCATCTTCATTTTCTTCAACATTTGATTCTACTTGAACAGTTTTTTCTAAGTTGCTTATTTCATCATCATTATTTCCGTCATCTTCATTGTTTTCTTCTTGGATTTCAATTTCATCCATTTCTATTTGATTATTTATTTGTTCATCTTCTTCTACTTCATTTGTTTCAACATCTTCTAATATTTCAACCTCTTTTGCTTCTTCCTCTTGTTGTTCTGCACCACAACTTGGACAGAATTTTGCGTTTTTCTCAATCTCTTTGAAACAATTTGTGCAAAGTTTTTTATCTCTTAATTCTAAAGTTTGTTTTTGTAAATCTTCTATTTCATCTGTTATTACATCTATTTTTGTACATTGTTCTTCTACTTCACTCATAGATATTTCTTCTTTTTTTACATGTTTTTCATATACTATTTTTCCTATTTCTTCATAAATATCATTTATCTGTGACTTTAAATCTCCCATTTTGAATTTTATTTTTGTTTCCTTTGCTAATTTTCCTGTTTTATCTGCTGTAATTTTATATGCTTCTGATGCTTTTTTTCCTAATTTATCAAAAAATGCCATTTTTATTCCTCCTTTTTAAATTTCAATAATTTCTCTTTTTATTGTATAGGAAAAATCAGCTTTTATTTTACTCTCTTAAGATTTTTCCGTATACAAAAAGGTTAAGTTTCTTATATTCGTGTAGTATTGCGAAGCAATCTACACATATTGCGAAGCTACTTTTCTTATTATTCGATTTTTTAATTTTTTTATTCACTTTTTTTATCTAGTGTCATTAGATTTTTAACAGCTTGTTTTGGATCTAAATTTTCATATAGTACTTTATATACTGTTTCTACTATTGGCATATATATATTATTTCTCTTTCCTAATTCATAAGCTACTTCAATATTATCTATACTTTCAATTACCATGCCAACTTCTTTTTTAGTTTCTTCTAAACTTTTTCCTTGTCCTATTAATTTTCCAGCTTTTCTATTTCTGCTATGTTCACTAAGACAAGTAACTATTAAATCTCCTAATCCACTTAGTCCATAAAAAGTTTCTTTTTGTCCACCCAATGCAACTCCAAGTCTTGTTAATTCTCCTAATCCTCTTGTAACTAGTGCTGCAAATGTGTTATCTCCTAAGCCTATTCCTGCTGCTACTCCTGCACAAAATGCTATAATATTTTTTAATGCTCCTCCTAGTTCTACTCCTTTTATATCATTTGATGTATATATTCTCATTTCTGTACACATGAATGTATCTTGAATCATTTCTAGTATTTCTTTATGTTTTGATGCAATTACCAAAACTGTTGGAATTGCAATTGATACTTCTTCTGCATGACTTGGTCCTGATAATGCACCTACTTTTGCTGTTGGTAACTCATCTAATATTACTTCATCTAATGTTTTTAAAGTTTCTTTTTCAAATCCTTTTGAACAAATTATTACTGGTCTTTCTCCTACATATTGTTTATATTGTTTAAAAGTTTCTCTTGTAAATTTTGATGGTGTAACATGTAGTATAAATTCTGTATCTTCTATTACTTCTTCAAAATCGTTTGAGCATATAATAT
>CALXXH010000149.1 GCA_944392635.1 uncultured Clostridia bacterium
ATATATCCTTCTACTGCATGTGTTAATGCATCCATTCCAGTTGCTGCTGCTAAACTTTTTGGCATTGATGCCATTAATTCAGAGTCTATTATTGCAAGTATTGGAATATCATTTGGGTCTACACAAACCATTTTAACTTCAGCTTCTTCATCTGTTATAACATAGTTAATTGTAACCTCTGCTGCAGTTCCAGCTGTTGTTGGTAATGCAATTATTGGCATTCCTCTATTTACTGTGTTAGATGCTCCATTTAATGATTTAATATCGCTTCTTTCTGGGTTAGTCATTACTATTGATATACCTTTTGCTGTATCAATACTAGAACCTCCTCCTACTGCAACAATTAAATCAGCTCCTGAATTTTTACAAGCTTCTACTCCATCTGTTACATTTTTTATTGTTGGGTTTGGTTTTATTTCATCATATAAAACATATGGTATACCTGCTTTATTTAATACGTCTTCTACTTTTGCTGTAACACCTGCTTCTACTAGAGATTTATCACTTACTAAAAATACTTTTTTAAATCCTCTATTTTGAATTTCTCCTGCAAGTTCTTCTCTTGCTCCTTTTCCAAAATATGAAGTTTCATTTAATACAAATTTCATTTCAGTTCCTCCTTTAATTTTTAATTATATTTATAAAAATATTAATATTTAGCTAATTTTCTACATTTCTCTATAATCTGTTGGAATTTCAAATAAAGTGCTATCTACTTTATCAGTAATTTCAATTTTTAACAATTCTTGTGTATCTCCTATTATTGTTTTGATATATACTAAATCATTTCCATCAAAATAAAATCTAGTTTTTACATCTTCAGTTTCTGTATCAGACAATTTAAATGCAAAATTTGTAAAGCCAGAATATTCTTCATAATAATATTCTTTTCCTTCAATTTCTTCTTTTCCTTCTATAAGTTCTGCATTTCTAATTTCATCTAATTGTTCTAAAACCTTATTAAAATTGACATCATTATTTTGATATGTGTAATAAATTTTGCTATCATCATTTAATAAATATGAATTTCCATCTTTTATTATAAATTTTGATTCATCTCCATTATATATTGTATCTGTATATGCTACATTTGAACTTTTTGCATATACTTCTTTATTGTTATCATCAATTATTGTTGTAAAACTAAACATCTCTTTTTTACTCAATTTGTCATACAAATTAGAAATTTTTGTTGTTCCTGAAGATGTTTTGCTATCTCCGTTACTATTTCTAGTATTTAAAAAGATTACAACTCCTACTATTAATGCTATTATTATAACAATAACTATGGAAATTATAACTATTTTTTTCTTTTTATTCATAATTAAAAATCCTTTCATATGTAGTTTTCTAAACATTTACAAATTTAAATACTAAAATCCTAACAGAAGGGATTAAAATATAATTCTTTTAATCCCCCTCTCTAAAGATTATCTCTTTTTCTACTAAAAACATTAAATTATGTATTATTTAAAATTCACTAAATTCTAAAGAATATTTTTTAATACTATTGTTTTTAATCTTGACATTTCTGCTAAAGTTGTTAGTACTCCTTCATTTCCTATTCCAGAATGTTTCCATCCTCCAAATGGCATTTCAAATGAACGATAGAAGCTTGCTCCATTTACAACTGCTCCTCCACATTCTAATCTGTCTGCTATTTTCATTGCTCTTGAGTAGTCTTTTGATATTACACATCCACATAGTCCATATGAAGATTGGTTTGCAATTTCAATTGCTTCTTCTACATCATCAAATCCAATAACAGATATTACTGGTCCAAATATCTCCATATCTTTTGCAACTTCCATGTCTTTTGTTACATTGTCAAGTATCGTTGGATAGTAATATGCATCTTCTCTTTTTCCTCCGCAAACTACTGTTGCACCTTCTGAAACCATTTGATTTACTTGTTCTTCTATTCTTTTTGCTGCATTTATATTAATCATTGGTCCCATGTCTGTATCTTCTTGCATTGGGTCTCCAACTTTTAAGTTTGCTATTACTTCTTTCATTCTATCTATAAATTCTTGTTTTCTTGAATTGTGAATTAAGAAACGTTTACTTGCACAACATACTTGTCCACCATTATATAATCTTCCCCAGATTGTTTCTTTTACAGCTAAATCCATATCTCCATCTTCTAAGAAGATAAATGCATCATTTCCTCCAAGTTCTAGCATTACATGTGTTAAATTTTTAGATGCTGTTCCCATTGTTTGAATTCCAGCTGCTGTTCCACCTGTTAATGATACTAGGTGAACTCCTGGATGTCTTGCTAAGGCTTGTCCTGCTGTTGGTCCATCTCCTGTTAATATTTGAATACATCCTGCAGGTACCCCTGCTTCAATCATTAATTTTACATATTCGATTAATGTTAATGGGTTATAGTTTGAAGGTTTTACTATAATACTATTTCCCATCATTAATGCTGGTGGTACTTTTTGGCAGAATAAGTCACTTGGGAAGTTGAATGGGATTATTGCTGCAATTACTCCTATTGGATATCTTTTTGTTATTTGCATTGTTTTTTCTTGTCCAGCTTCACTACCTGCTGGTATGCTTTCTCCATAGAAATGTTTTGCTCTTTCAATAAAACCTCTTGTTCCAATTCTAACATTTGCAATTTCTCCTCTTGCTTCTTTAATTGGTTTTCCTGTTTCATTTGATAATAATGTTGCTAATCTTTCTTTGTTTTCTTCTACTA
>CALXXH010000150.1 GCA_944392635.1 uncultured Clostridia bacterium
AATATATAATAAAAACAATTATTTAACAAACTTGAAAGGATGTTAAAAGTATGAATAAAACTAAAAGAAAAATATTTGAAACATCAATGAAGCTATTTGCAAAAAAAGGATATGAAGCAACAAGTATAGAAGAAATAACAGCAACAGTTGGAGTTGCAAAAGGAACTCTATACTATCACTTTTCAAGTAAAGAAGAAATATTTAATTTTTTAGTAGAAGAAGGAATAAAATTATTACAAAACAGTATTGATATAAAAACAGCAAAATTTCCAAACTATATAGATAAATTAAAAGCAATAATATTAATACAAATAAAAATAGTTGACAAATATGAAGATATAATAACAATACTCTTAAGCCAGTTCTGGGGAAATGAAGCAAGAAATCAATTTTGTAAAGAGCAAATATCAACATATATAAATAAAATAGAAGAAATAGTAAAACAAGGGATAGAAAAAAAGGAAATAAAACAAGGAAATCCACAAATAATAGCATCAGAAATATATGGACTAATTTGTTCAAGCTTAGTATATAAAATAAGGAATAATGGAGAAATAGACATCATGAAAATATACAAAGAATTTGAAAATACAATAATAGAAGGTCTAAAAATTAAATAAGAAGGGGATAGATGTTAAATGAGAGAACAAATCTATAAAACAGAAGGTTATCAAAATTTAAAAGAAATGCTTCAAAAAACAGGTGAAATGTTTGGAGATAGACCAGCATATGTATTTAAAACAGAAGTAGAAGGAAAATTTAAAGAAATATCACACAAACAATTTAGAGATGAGATAAATAACCTAGGAACAGCACTAATTAGCCTAGGATTAAAAGACAAAAGAATTGCTGTTATTTCAGAAAATAGATATGAATGGGGAGTTGCATACTTTGCAGCAGTTACAGGTACAGGTGTTGTAGTACCATTAGATAAAGCCTTACCAGCTAATGAAATTGAAAACTTAATGATACGTTCAGAAGTAGAAGCAATATTTTATTCTAAAAAATATGATGAAATAATGAATAATATAAAAGAAAAACAAACAACAAAAGTAAAATACTTCATCTCAATGGATTTAGAGAAAAAAGAAGATGATATATATTCACAAAAAGAACTAATTGAGCAAGGTAAAAAATTAGTAGAAGAAGGAAATAGAGAATTTTTAGATAGCGAAATAGATAATGAAAAAATGTCAATAATGCTATTTACATCAGGAACAACTGCAATGTCAAAAGCAGTAATGTTATCACATAAAAATATTTGTAGCAATCTAAAAGACATAACAGCAGTTATAAAATTAACACCAGAAGATAGATTTTTATCATTTTTACCATTGCATCATACATTTGAGTGTACAGTTGGATTTATATATCCAGTATCAACTGGAGGTTCAATAGCATTTTGTGAAGGTATTAGACATATTGCAGAAAATATAAAAGAATATCAAGTTACAGCAATGATATCAGTTCCAATACTTTTTGAAAATATGTATAAAAAAGTAATGAAAGGAATTGAGAAAAAAGGAAAATTAAAAACTGTACAAAAAGGTATAAAGATAAGCAAATTCTTATTAAAATTTGGAATAGATATCAGAAAGAAACTATTTAAAGAGATACATGATACATTAGGAGGAAAAGTAAGACTATTTGTTGCAGGAGGAGCAGCATTAGACCCAGAAGCAGAAAAAGGGTTTAATGAACTAGGATTTACAATGTATCAAGGTTATGGTTTGACAGAGAGTTCACCAGTAATTGCAGCAGAAGATGATAAATATAGAAGAATAGGATCAATAGGAAAAGCATTTCCAAGCTTAGATGCTAAAATAGTAGATGCAAATGAAGAAGGAATAGGAGAATTAGTTGCAAAAGGACCTTCAATAATGCTTGGATATTATAACAATGAAGAAGCAACAAAAGAAACAATAGATGAAGATGGATGGTTACACACAGGAGATTTAGCAAGAATAGATAAAGATGGATACATATTTATATCAGGAAGAAAGAAATTTGTAATAGTATTAAAAAATGGAAAGAATATATATCCAGAAGAAATAGAAGCTTTATTAAACAAAATAGAAGGAGTAAAAGAAAGCTTTGTATATGGATATCCAGAAGAAGATGGAGATTACAAAATTCATGCAAAAATTGTATATGATAAAGAAACAGTAGGAGAGATATATAATACAGAAGATCCAGAAAAATTAAAAGAGCTTATTTGGCAAGAAGTAAAAAAAGTAAATAAAACAATGCCAGCATATAAATATATAAGAGAAATAACATTAACCGATAAAGAATTAATCAAAACAACAACACAAAAAGTAAAAAGATTTGAAGAAATAAAAACAGTATTATAAAAAATATAATACTGTTTTTATGTATTTAAAGGAAAAACTTGTAGCCGTAAGGAAAAAGAGATTTTAGTATAGATATTATTTAGCAAAAAATGACAAAACTTAGGGAAATAAGGAATATACAAAAAAATAAAAATGTCGAAAGAAAATATTTTTTGTAACAATTTTGTAATATTTCTGTAATGAAAATTTAAAATAAAAATGTCGAAATCCTCTTGTAGTTTAGTTTTAGTTAATGTATAATTATATTTGAAATAGCAAAAATGCAAACACGCGTAAGATAAAGGAGGTACATTACAATGTCTAAATCTGGCATAGTAAATGTGAGAATGGTTATCACAG
>CALXXH010000151.1 GCA_944392635.1 uncultured Clostridia bacterium
GCAAGCAAGAAATCAACATTGACAAATAGAACAGGACCTACTGATGAATTAGAAAATGGAATGTTATGGAATTATGTATCACAAGAAGAAGCGTTGAGAGAAACAAAAAATATGTATTCAGGAATAAGTACATTATTAACAGGAGCAGCATGGGATAGAACATTAGGATGGTTGGAAGAGACAAAAGCAGTAAGTTCATTTGAAATAGTAGGAGATAGTTCAAGTTGGGGAAATTATGCAGATGATAGGTTTACAAATAATAGTCCAGCAAGTTTAATAAATACAGGAGAAGAAGATAGTACAGAGAAAAATAATATATATGATTTAGCAGGAAATTTATATGAATGGACAACAGAAATACCAGCCAACAACACTAGCCTTCGAGTTAGTAGAGGCCGGAGGTTACAACTCTGCAAGCTCTATTTCTCCAGCCAAGGTTCGTTACAACGATGGTTTGTCTAATGATGGCTTTGGTAACGTTGGTTTTCGCCCAGCTTTGTTTTTGTAAAGCTGAAAGCTAAAACCGATAATTAAAAATATATTGAGCTTGTCAAGTGATGTAGTATTATATGCTATGTCACTTTTTATATATTAATCCAAAAGGTAAACAAAAATATTGACAGACGATTTTGAATTACATATAATAATGTTAATAAAATGGAAAATGCTAATTATACTTTATCAAAAATCATAAAGAAGGTGATATATATGAAAAACAAAAAAGTAGTAATTGGAATAATTGCAATATTAGTAGTAATAGCAATAATAGTATGTGCAGTTGTTTTAATACAAAAAAATGACCAAAAACAAGCAGAACAAACACTAATAGACTATATGAACCTAATAAATGAAAAAAACTATGAAGCAATGTATGAAAAAGTAACAAATCTAAACACAATTGATAAAGATAACTTTATAACTAGAAATCAAAACATATATGAAGGAATTGATAGTAGTAATATTAGTATAGAGATTAAAGAAACAGTAAAAGAGGATGATGAATATAAAATAAACTATCATCAAAAAATGTACACATCTGCAGGAGAACTTGAATTCGACAATTCTGTAAATGTTCTAAAACAAGATGGAAAATATAAAATAAGGTGGTCATCAAATAACATATTTCCTAATTTAAATGAAACAGATAAAGTAAGAGTAGAAACAATAAAAGCAAAAAGAGGAAGTATTTTAGATAGAAATGGTAATCCTCTTGCAGAAGATGGGAAAATTGCATCAGTTGGAATTGTGCCAGGAAAATTAGGAGATAATAAAGATGAAAATATAAGTAAGATAGCAGAATTAACAGGAGTTTCAACAGAATACATAAATGACAGTTTAAATGCATCATATGTAAAAGATGATACATTTGTACCTGTTAAGAAAATAACAGATTCAAATACAGAACTAAAAGAACAATTATTACAAATCCCAGGTGTTATGATAAACAAAGAAGATGGAAGGGTATATACACTTGGAAAAGAAGCAGGACATTTAATAGGATATGTCCAATCAATTAATGCAGAAGAACTAGAACAAAATGAAGGAAAAGGGTATACATCAACTAGCTTAATAGGTAAATCAGGTTTAGAACTAGCATATGAGGATACTCTAAGAGGAATTGATGGAACTAGAATATATATCATAAATGAAGATGGAGAAGAAAAATTAGAACTAAAAAAACAAGACAAAAAAGATGGTGAAGATGTAAAGCTAACAATAGATAGTGCGTTGCAACAAAATATATATAACCAAATGGAAAATGACAAAGGATTTTTCGTAGTAATGGAGCCACAAACAGGAGATTTACTTGCATTAGTTAGTACACCAACATTTGATTCAAATGATTTTGTTGTAGGTTTAACAACAGAACAATGGAATAACTTAAATAATGATGAATCAAAACCATTATATAATAGATTTATACAAAAATATTGCCCTGGTTCAACATTCAAACCAGTTACAGGAGCAATAGGGTTAACACTAGGAACAATAGATCCAAATGAAGATTTAGGATATTCAGGAACAAGCTGGCAAAAAGATTCAAGTTGGGGAAATTATAATATTACAACATTAACAGCATATAACGGACCTAAAAATTTAATGAATGCAATAATGTATTCAGATAATATATATTTTGCACAATCAGTACTAAAAATGGGAGCCGAGAGTTTCACAAGCAGTTTAGATAAATTAGGATTTAATGAACAAATAGAATTTCCAATATCACTTGCAAAATCACAATATGCATCTAATAATGGAACAACAATAGAAGGAGAAACAAAACTTGCAGATTCAGGATATGGACAAGGAGACCTTTTAGTAAATCCAATACATATGGCATCAATTTATTCAGCATTTGCAAATGAAGGAAATATGATTAAGCCTAGAATTGAATACAAAGAAACAGATGTTGGAGATGTATTAAAAGAAAACCCTATAACCAAAGAAGCAGCAGAGACTATAAAAAATGATTTGATACAAGTAATTGAAAATGGATCAGCAAATGATATGAAAATGGAAGGAGTAACAATTGCAGGAAAAACAGGAACAGCAGAATTAAAAACATCAAATGAAGACACAGAAAGTGGAACATTAGGATGGTTTAACTGTTTTACAACAAATAGAGAAGGCAACAATTTGTTAATTGTAAGCATGGTTGAAAATGTACAAGATAATAG
>CALXXH010000152.1 GCA_944392635.1 uncultured Clostridia bacterium
TTGAAATTGCTGATGAAGTGAAGAAATTAGGTTTTACTGTTGGAAAATATCAAGGTTTTACTTGCTATGGTATTGCAAGTAGTTTGACCAGAATTACAAAAGCTATTTTATTTGATGAAAAATGTGTTTTACCTGTTTCTTCTTATGATGAGAAGTCTGGTATATATATTAGTACTCCTTCTAAGATAGGAAGAAATGGTATTGAAGAAACTAGAATTATGAATTTGTCAAAAGATGAATACGAGGTTTTTGAAAATTCAATTCGTACAATATGTACTGCAATTGGGAGTTTATAAAAAATATATTTTTTTGAGATATAAGCTATAAGCAGTCTTACTTATTTTTATTCATAAGTATAGACTGCTTTTATAATTTATATATTTTTAATCTCTGTCTGCTTCTTTAATTATTTTAAATAATCTTTCGTTTTTATAAATTCTTTCTCTTCCTATTTTCTCAGATGTTAAAAAACCTTGTTCTACTAATATATCTAAATATTTTTGTGCTGTTTTATCCGAAACATCTAATTGTTTTTGAATATATGGAATTTTTGTATAAAATTCAAAAAATAATGCTTCTAATAATTCTTTTGAATATATTTTTGTTCTATTTCTTAACTCATGTTTCATATTAATTATTTCATCTCTAATTTTATTAATTATTCCAATAGTTTCTTCTGACATTTCTTCTATTCCTATTAACATATATATTATCCATTCTTCAAAATTTCCAGTTTCTCTTGTTTTTTGGAATAATTTATAATATTCTATTTTATTTCTAATTATGTATTTACTTAAGTACAGTATAGGTGCATCAATTAAATCTTTTAATACTAAGTATAGTATGTTTAATATTCTTCCTGTCCTTCCATTTCCATCATAAAATGGATGTATTGATTCAAATTGATAATGTATTATTGCTAGTTTTATTAATGGATCTACCATGTCTTCATCATTGTTTATATAATCTTCTAAATTTTTCATATATTTTAATATTTCTGTTTTTTCTTGTGGAGGAGTATATACTATTTCATTTGTTTGTGTATTCTTTATTACTGTTCCTGGTACACTTCTTATTCCTGCTTGATTGTGTTCTACTTTTTCTTGAATTTTAATTATAGTGTTAATATTTATTATTTGTCTTTCTTTTATTAATTGATATCCTTGCCAAATAGCACTTCTATAATCTACTACTTCTTTTGCTGCTGGGCTAGTATCTATAGGTCTAATCATTGCTTTGTATATTTCATCATGTGTTGTTACTATATTCTCTATTCCAGAACTTGTTTTTGCTTCATTTATCATTATTGCATTTATTAAAATATTTTGATTTGGCATTGTTTTTGCTATACCTTTTAATTCTGCTAGAGTCCTACTTGTTCTGGCTAACTGTTTCAAAACTCTTTTTGTTTCTATTTCCTTATTTAATGGCAGCATTTCTAATTTTTTTTCTATTTTCATCACCTTCTTATATCCATACCGGAAGTTTTTTTAGTTTTTTTCGGTATTTTTATAATACCAGATTTTTTTTCTGTTGTCAATGAAATACCGGAAGTTTTTTTGATTTTCTTCCGGTATTATAAAAATACCAGAAGTTTTTTCCGGTGTTTTTATAATACCAGAAATTTCTTTAATTTTCTTCCGGTATCTTTATATAAGTTTCCTTTTCTGTACCATATATGCTACTTTTCCAACTAATTTTGTTGGAAATATTTTTGCTCCTATTTTTGCAAATTTCACATCTATTCCTGGTACTATATAAAATTTGCCTTTTTTTAATTTTTTTATTGCATATTTTGCAACTTCCATACTATTTGCTTCTCTTATTTTAAATTTAACATTTGCAACTTTATTAAAATTTGTTGCAACTGGTCCAGGGCATAAAATACTTATTTGTACTTTTGATTTTTCTTTTATTAATTCTTCTCTTATTGCTTCTGATAATCTTACTATATATGCTTTTGTTGCATAATATGTCGCCATTAATGGACCTGGCATAAAACCTGCAATTGATGCTACATTTAATATTTTTCCACTATTTCTTTTTTTCATGTCTGTTAGATATAGCTTTGTTAAAACATGATATGCAACTATATTTGTATTTATCATTTTTATTTCTTTATCTAAATTAGTTTTTGTAAAATTTCCACAATCTCCAAATCCTGCATTATTGATTAAGATATCCACATTTTGTACTTTTTTGTGGATTTCTATACAGTTTTCTTCTTTGCTTAAATCTGCTACAATACTTACTACTTTTGCTCCCATTTCTTCTAATTCTTTTTTTGTTTCATTTAGTTTGTTTTCATCTCTTGCAACTATTACAAGTTCATTTTCTTTTTTAGCTAATATTTTTGCTATGTCTTTTCCTATTCCTGAAGAGCCACCAGTTATTAATATCTTCATTGTAATCTAATTCCTTTCTATATTTAATTATTTTTTAATCTTTACTTTTTATTATATAGGAAAAATCGACTTTTATTTTTACCCTATTTAAGATTTTTCCGTATATAAAAAGGTTAATTTACCTTGATTCGCACAATAATTGCAAAGCAATTTTGT
>CALXXH010000153.1 GCA_944392635.1 uncultured Clostridia bacterium
ATATTTGGAGCATATTACATTTTATTCGTACACAAAGATATTTACTATACACAAATAGATAATACAAAAATAGAACAAATATCAAATACAGATGATATGAAATATCAATATACATTAATGGCATATAACAAAAATGGAAAAGAAAAAGAAGTACAATTTAAAACTACTAGACAATTAAAAGAAGATGCATATTTAGAGTTAGAAATAATGTCAGTAAGAGGAGTGGTTAACTGGAAGGAAGTACAAGTAAATGACTTGCCAAACAATGTAAAAGAGGAAATGAATATAGAACAATAAACAAAAAAGAAAAGAGGTGGCAATAGATGAGAAAGTTTATAAAGTTTTTAGTTGTAGTAATATTAATAACATTAAGTATAGGATTACTTGTAATAGGTAATGGCTACAATATGTATAAAGATGCAATAGAAGAAACACCTTTACAAGAAAAAGTAGAAGAAATACAGTCAAAAGAAAACTATGTAAAACTTCAAGAATTGCCACAAATATATTTAAATGCAGTAATTTCAGTAGAAGACCATAGATTTTATAAACATGGAGGAATAGATATTATTGCAATAGGAAGAGCATTAGTTAATGATATTAAAGCAATGAGTTTTGTAGAAGGAGGAAGTACCATAACACAACAAATTGCAAAAAATGAATACTTTACACAAGAAAAAAAGATTACAAGAAAAATTGCAGAAGTATTTATGTCCTTTGAAATTGAGAAAAATTATAACAAAGATGAAATATTAGAACTATACATTAACACTATATATTTTGGAAATGGTTATTATAACATAAAAGATGCAGCATATGGATATTTTAAAAAGTCAATTAATAATTTAACAGATGGGGAATGGATAATACTTGCAGGTATTCCAAATGCTCCATCTGTATATGCACCAACAGTAAATCCAGATCTTGCAAAACAAAGACAAAAACAAGTAATTGATAAAATGGTTAAATATGGATATTTAACAGAGGAAAGGGCAAATCAAATATTCAAAGAACAATAGTGCTAATTGTAGTATAAGCAATTAGCACTAGCATCCCCTTTTATTTTAAAGAGAACCACCGGGTTCTCTTTATGAGTATACTATACCTGTTTATAATTGACAATCTTTATGTAACATTAATATATAAATTTACAACAAAATAATTGCATATAATATATACATATGATATAGTGTTGAAAACAAAAAGAAAGGGGATAAAAATGATAAAAGTAGACAACTTAAAAAAGAAATTCGTTAAATACAAAAACAAAAAAGAGAAAGAAGAATTCTATGCAGATAATGGAATAACATTTGAAGCAAATGAAGGAGAAATAATTGGGATACTAGGACCAAATGGAGCAGGGAAAACAACACTTTTAAGAATGGTTGCAGGAATATTAGAACCAACAGAAGGAACAATTGAATTTGATGGATTAAATTATAAAAATAATGAAATAGAAATAAAACAAAATATTGCATATTTATCAGGTAACACAAAATTATATGATACATTATCTACATATGAATTATTAAAAATGTGTAGTGATATATATAATATACCAAATGAAAAAGCAGAAAAAAGAATTAAAGAAATATCAAAAATATTAGAAATGGATAGTTTCTTATATAACAAAATAGGTAATTTATCAACAGGACAAACTCAAAGAGTAAATATAGCAAGATGTTTAGTACATGACCCTAAATACTATATTTTAGATGAAGCAACAACAGGACTTGATATAATATCTAGCCAAATAATATTAGACTTCATAAAAAAAGAAAGAGAAAACAAAAAAACAATCCTTTATTCAACACACTATATGGAAGAAGCAGAAAATATATGTGATAGAGTAATAATGATAAATAAAGGAATAGTTATAAATTCTGGAACACCAAACAAGATAAAAAAAGACACAAATACAACTAATTTAAGAGATGCATTTTTTGCAATGATTGGGGGTGTTTCAAATGAAGAATAATTTATGGAATATATTAAAAAAAGAATTAAGAGAATTATTTAGAGATAAAAAATCACTTGCTATGATGCTAATAATACCAATATTTATACCATTAATTATGTTAGGAATGTCAGCTTTATTTGAAGCACAAACAAACAAAGACATAGAAGAATACAACAAAATAGGATTTGCATATGATCTAAGCCAAGAAGAAAAACAAATTGCAGAAGAAATGAATATTGAAGTTATTAATGGAACAGAAGAAGAACTAAAACAAAAATATGATAATGGAGAAATTAATTTATATATAACAAAAGATGGAAATAAATATACATTAAACAGTGATTCAACAGACACAAGTACATATGCAAAAAGATTAATGGAAAGTTATTTTAATGCATATAAACAATACTTACAACAAAATTATTTGCAAACGAATAATATAAATCCAAATGAAGTTTTAAATATAATAACAGTAGAAGAAAATTTGATTGAAGAAGATAATTATTTTGTAGACTTTATTAAAAATTATGCATTTTTATTTATAATAATGGCAATAACAGTATCTGCAACATATCCAGCAACAGATACAAC
>CALXXH010000154.1 GCA_944392635.1 uncultured Clostridia bacterium
GTAGACAATAATTTGTTTTAGTTAAAGAGGAGGAGAATAGTAATGACTAAATTAAAAGAATATTTGATACGGAAAAGTAGTGGGTATGTAGAACCAAAAAGCACATTAAAAAAGATATATATTGCATCAATTATTTTTATAGTTATTTCAATAGTTTCTAGGGTATTAGTAATCTGGGCATTATGTATGATTGCATTAATTGGACTGGTAGTGTCTATGATATTAATAGATTTAAAAGATACTTTAATGAAAACTATACAAAATAAACAAAATCTTTTTGCAAACAATAATTTAATATGGGTATTATTAAGCGAAGAGAAATTTGTCTGTGAATATATATTTTTTCTAGTGATTATACCAATAAGTGGATATAGTCTAATAAGATTTAAGCCAAATCTTATTTTTTGGGTTATAAGTGTATTTTTATTATTAATAGTAGATTCTATAATATCAATGTTCATTTCAAAATATTTTGAAAAGTTATTACACTAATTTTCAAGCTGGCATGTGATTGTTCATATGTCAGCTATATTTTTTAAAAAATCTTGCAAAATGCCGAAAAATGTAATAAAATATGATAGCAGAAAAATAGAAAGAGGAACAAGTTATGAATGAAATAGAAGAACAAAGAAAATACATGCAAAAAGTAAAAGAATTAAATAATAAAAACATGAAATATACAATTCTAACAATGGGATGTCAATTAAATGAAAATGACTCTGAAAAACTATGTGGTATGTTAGAAGAAATGGGATATGAAAGGACAGAAAATCAAAAAGAAGCAGATATTGCCTTGTTTAATACATGTTGTGTTAGAGAAAATGCAGAAGATAGGTTATTTGGAAAATTAGGAGAACTAAAAAAGTTAAAAGAAGAAAAAGGAATAATTATTGCAATTGGTGGCTGTATGATGCAAGAAAAACATATAACAGATAAAATAAAAGAAAGCTATCCATTTGTAGACATTATTTTTGGAACTCATACACTTCAAAGATTTCCAGAAGATTTATACAAAGTTTTAACTGAAAAGAAAAAATTAGAAGACATTTTAGATATTGATGGCATGGTATATGAAGGGTTACCTATAAAAAGAGATAGCAAAATAAAAGCATCTGTAACAATAATGAATGGATGTAATAATTTTTGCAGTTATTGTATTGTTCCATATGTTCGTGGAAGAGAAAGAAGTAGACAGCCAAGAGCAATTATAGAAGAAGTAAGAGAACTTGCAAAACAAGGATATAAAGAGATAACATTGTTAGGACAAAATGTAAATTCATATTTAAGAGTTGAAAGAGAAAAACAAATACCTTTTGAAGAATATGAAGGAGTACATTCTTTTGCAACTTTATTACAAGCAATAAATAAAATAGATGGAATTGAAAGGATTAGATTTGTTTCACCACATCCAAAGGATTTTACAGATGATGTAATTAAGCAAATAGCAAATTGTGATAAAGTTTGTAAATTAGTACATTTGCCACTTCAATCTGGAAATACGAAAGTATTGAAAGAAATGAATAGAAAATATACAAAAGAACAATATTTGAACTTAGTTGAAAAAATGAAAGAAAGAATACCAAATTTAACTTTATCAACTGACATCATAGTAGGCTTCCCAGGAGAAACAGATGAAGAATTTGAAGATACTTTAGATGTTGTAGAAAAAGTAAAATTTGAACAAGTATATATGTTTATATATTCAAGAAGGGTTGGAACACCAGGAGATAAAATGGAAAACCAAGTACCAGATGAAATTAAACATAAAAGATTTAATAGATTAAAAGAATTAGTTGAAAGTCAAATAGAAGAAAATAATCAAAAATATATAGGAACAATTCAAAAAGTTTTAGTTGAAGGCGAAAGCAAGAATAATAAAGAATTGCTTACAGGTAGAACAGATAGCAACAAAGTAGTTATTTTTGAAGGAGATAAAAGCCTTATAGGTCAAATGATAGATTTAAAAATCACAAGTGAACATATGTGGTATTTAAAAGGAAGTATAGTTGAAAATAATTAAAATATTATTATAAAAATTTATAAATGAAAGGAACAAATGAAATGAGTACAAATGATGTTAAAGAAGAAAATGTAAAAACAATAGTAAAATTAGGAATTGATGTAAAAGACATAGCAGATATATATTTAAAGGTAGCAAGTAAAGGGCATGATATATCTAAACAAAAATTTATAGAACAATTAACTGAAAATTTAAAGTTTTTTCAATCAAGAAACAATGGATTAGAAGAAACACAAGAAGTTATATATAAAGATGATGTACTTAATATGTTAGTGAAGAACAGAAATATGATTAATTTAGATATAGAAAAAAGAATGAAAAATATATGTGATAAATTAGATTCATACTATTTCATGACAAAAGAAGAAACTAATAAAGTTATAAAAAACAATCCTAATATATTTAATGTAAATATAATTGATTTAGAAATATATGCAACTATATTATCAAATTACGCAGTTGAAATAGATAATAATATTGTAAATCTATTTGAATA
>CALXXH010000155.1 GCA_944392635.1 uncultured Clostridia bacterium
TTTAATCCTTTCATTGTAAGGTTTATTCTTCCTTGTTCATCTATGTCTGTTACTTTTACAGTTACTTTATCTCCTACATGAAGTACATCTTCTATATTTTTTATTCTTTCTTTTGATATTTGAGATATGTGTAATAATCCTTCTTTTCCTCCACATCCTAAATCTATAAATGCTCCAAAGTTCATTAGTCTATTTACTTCTCCATAGTAAATTCCACCAACTTCTACTTCTCTTACTATATCTTCAATCATTTCTAATGCTCTTTGGGCTTTTTCATTTTCAGTTGAATAGATAAATACTTGTCCATCTTCTTCTATGTCGATTTTTACTCCTGTTTCATCAATTATTTTATTTATCATTTTTCCACCAGGTCCAATTACGTCTTTTATTTTGTCTACTTTAATTTTTGTACTTACTATTCTTGGTGCATATTTAGAAATTTCTTCTCTTGGTTTGTTTATTACTGGTAACATTACATCTTCTAATATATGTGCTCTTGCTTTTCTTGTTTTTTCAAATGCTTCTTTTATAATGTCATATGTTAATCCATCACATTTGATATCAACTTGGATAGCTGTAATTCCTTTTTCTGTTCCTCCTACTTTAAAGTCCATATCACCAAAGAAGTCTTCTAATCCTTGGATATCAACTAACATTACATAATCTTTATCATCATCTGGATTTGTTACTAATCCTGTTGAAATTCCTGCAACTGGTCTTTTGATTGGAACTCCTGCATCCATTAAACTTAATGTGCTTCCACATATACTTGCTTGTGATGTTGAACCATTTGATGATAATACTTCTGATACAACTCTTATTGCATATGGGAATTCTTCTGTTGAAGGTAATACTGGAACTAATGCTTTTTCAGCTAATGCTCCATGTCCTATTTCTCTTCTTCCAGGTCCTCTTGATGGTCTTGCTTCTCCTACACTATAGCTTGGGAAATTATAATGGTGCATATATCTTTTTGATTCTTCTGTGTCTATACCATCTAATGTTTGTTCTTCACTCATCATTCCAAGTGTTGCAACTGATAATACTTGTGTTTGTCCTCTTGTAAATAAGGCACTTCCATGAGTTCTAGGAAGTAATCCTACTTCACATGATAGTGGTCTTATTTCATCTAATGCTCTTCCATCTACTCTTTTATGTTCAACAAAAATCATTTCTCTTACGCATTTTTTCTCTAATTTGTAGATTGCTTCTCCTATTTCTTGTTTATGTTCTTCAAATGCTTCTTCTCCAAATTTTTCTGTGTATGCGTTTTCTATTTTTTCTGTTAATTCTGTAATATTATTATCTCTTGTTTCTTTATCTTCTTCTTGTACTTTTTCTTTCATTTCATCTTTGAAGTTTTCTTCTATAAAGTTATATATTTCTTCATTTACTTCAAATGATTTATATTCAAATTTTGGTTTTCCTATTTCTTTTTGTATCTTTTTAATAAACTTGCATAATTTTTTAATTTCTTTATGAGCTTCTTTTATAGCTTTTAACATTATATCATCTGGTACTTCATTTGCTCCTGCCTCTATCATTGTTATTTTCTTTTCTGTTGCTGCAACTGTTAATGTTAAATCTGATTTTTCTCTTTGTTCTTCTGTTGGGTTTATAACTATTTGTCCATCAACTAAACCTACATTTACTGCTGCAGTTGGTCCATTAAATGGTATATCAGATATTGCCAAAGCTGTTGCTGCACCTATCATTGCTGCAACTTCTGGTGAATTGTCTTGTTCTACACAAAGTACTGTTCCTACAACTACTACATCATTTCTAAAGTCTTTTGGGAATAAAGGTCTTAAAGGTCTATCTATTGCTCTTGATGTTAGTATTGCCTTATCACTTGGTTTTCCTTCTCTTTTTAAAAATCCTCCTGGTATTTTTCCTACTGCATATAGTTTTTCTTCAAAATCTACTGATAATGGAAAGAAATCAATTCCTTCTCTTGGTTCTTTTGATGCTGTTACATTTACTAATACACATGTATCTCCATAACGAACTAATACACTTCCATTTGCTAGTCCTGCCATTTTTCCTGTTTCAATCACAAGTTTTCTACCTGCTAATTCTGTTTCATAACTTTTAAACATATTTCTTCTTCCTTTCTCCTTTTAAACTTATTTTTTGCACCTATTTTGTTTTTTATTAAATAAGTTTAATTAGATTGTAACCTCTATAATATATTATAGGGATTTTATAACACATTATACAAGCTACTTTACCTATATTAAACTTATTTAATATCTCATAAAAGCCCATGTCTAAAAAACATGGGACTTTTATATAAATTATTTTCTTAATCCTAATTTTTCAACTATATCTCTATATCTGTTAATGTCTTTTTTAGCTACATAGTTTAATAAATTTCTTCTTTTTCCAACCATTTTTAAAAGACCTCTTCTTGAATGATTGTCTTTTTTGTGGATTTTTAAGTGTTCTGTTAATTCATTAATTCTTTCTGTTAAAAGAGCGATTTGAACTTCTGGTGAACCAGTATCATTTTCTTCTCTTTTATATTGATTAATGATTTCTTGTTTTCTTTCCTTTGTCATTTCTACACCTCCTAATTTTCTTTTTTCCTTTAACTGAGCTAAAAGTCTAGGTGCTTTCTTTTTAGCTAAGTAAAAGGTAT
>CALXXH010000156.1 GCA_944392635.1 uncultured Clostridia bacterium
GGTTTTCCTGCTCTTATTCCTGGTATAAATCCACCATTTTTCTTTATATTATTTGATACTTCTGCTGGATTAAATGTAGCATAAGTATAGAAAAATGTAAATCCTACAATTAATAATAAATAAACAAGTGCATTTGCTATAGAATATCCAATTGGCACATTTGATGTTGATGTAGCAATTGAGAAATTATATAATCCTGCTAAAAATCCTGTTTGATTTGCTATATCTGGTACAAATATTTGGATTATCATAGCTGGAAATGTCATAAATGATGAAGCAAAGATAACTGGCATAACTCCAGCCATAGCAAGTTTTAATGGTATATGTGTGCTTTGAGCACCAACCATTTTTCTTCCTACGACTTTCTTTGAATATTGTACAGGTACTCTTCTTTCTGCTTGTTGTACAAATACAACTCCTGCAACTAAAAGAATTGCTCCAATAACTATTCCAATTGCCATTAATAATCCTGTTGTACTAAATCCTGTACTTGGCATAATTAATCCCCATAGTGTTGTAAGTAAACTTGGTAGACCTGAAATTATACCAATAAAAATTAATAAAGATATTCCATTTCCAATACCTTTTGCAGTTATTTGTTCTCCTAACCACATAAGTATTGATGTTCCAGTAACTAATCCAATTACTACTAATGCTCCTGTAAGGAATGTTTCATCAACAAATATTCCTGCTGATTTATATGACAAATATAATCCTATTCCTTCAACTAAAGCTAAAATAATTGTTAATATTTTTGTATATCTATTAATTTTTTGTCTTCCAACTTCTCCACCTTCTTTAGTTAATCTTTCTAAAGATGGGATTATCATTGCTAATAGTTGAATAACAATTGATGCTGTAATATATGGAGTAATTGACATTGCAAATACAGAAAATCTTGAGAAAGCTCCTCCGGAAATAATATCAATTAATCCTGCAATTCCACTTGTATTTCCCATAGCATCATTTAAAGCTATACTGTTTACTCCTGGAACTGTTATATAACAACCTAATCTAAATACAACTATTAAAATTAGAGTATATATTAATCTTTTTCTAACATCAGGTGTTTTTAATGCATTTTTTATAGTTTTAAACAATTAAATCACCTCAGCCTTTCCACCTAAAGCTTCAATTTCTTCTTTTGCTTTTGCTGTGAATTTTTTGGCTTTAACGTTTAATTTTTTCTCTAATTTTCCTGTTGCTAAAATTACAATACCGTCATTGATTTTACCTATAATTCCTTCTTCTAATAGGCTTTCAGCTGTTACATCAGTTGCATTTGATTTATTTAACATTTTTAATGTTACTTCTGTATAATTTTTAGCATTTATATTATTAAAACCTCTTTTTGGCAATCTTCTATATAATGGTGTTTGACCACCTTCGAAACCTCTTCTTACTCCTCCACCAGATCTTGCTTTTTGTCCTTTATGACCTCTACCTGATGTTTTACCGTTTCCAGATGCCATTCCACGTCCTACTCTATTTCTTTTTACTTTCTTTACAGCTGGCTTTAACTCATCTAGTTTCATTATGGCTTCCCTCCTTCTTTTTTTGACAGGGGACACACCTTTACCTTTTTGTCATTTCCACACGGTTTAAGGAATATCCCCTCCCCTTGTGAATAGGTGATTTACCCTTGCTTATATTATATATCTATATTATTATTTATACTATTTCTTCTACTTTTTTTCCTCTTTTTTTAGCTACTTGTTCTATTGTTTGCATAGATTTTAATCCTTCTATTGTAGCATAAACAACATTTCTTGGATTATTTGTTCCAATAACTTTTGTTCTTATATTTTTATATCCTGCAAGTTCCATAACTGGTCTAACGCTTCCTCCAGCTATAATTCCAGTTCCCACTGCTGCTGGTTTTAACATAACTCTTGCACTTCCAAATTTTCCAATATATTCATGTGGTATTGTTGTATTAACAATTGGTACTTCTACTAAATTCTTTTTAGCTTCTTGGATTGCTTTCTTTATAGCATCTGGAACTTCAGCTGCTTTACCATTTCCTACACCAACATGACCATTTTCATCACCAACAACAACTACTGCACTAAAACGAAAAGTTCTTCCTCCTTTTACAACTTTAGCAACTCTGTTTATGGCAACTACTTTTTCTTTTAATTCTCTTTTTTCTTCCATTGGTTTTGTTTCCCTCCTTTAATTAAAATTCTAGTCCACCTTCTCTTGCCGCTTCAGCTAGTTCTTTTACTACACCGTGATATATATATCCACCACGATCAAAAACTACAGATTTTATGTTCTTTTCTGCTGCTCTTTTTGCAATTAGTGTTCCAACTTCTTTAGCTGCTGCTTTATTTGCATATTTAGTCTTAATTTCTTTATCTAATGTTGAAGCTTGTACTAATGTATTTCCTGCAACATCATCTATAATTTGTGCATATATATTGCTATTACTTCTATAAACACATAATCTAGGTCTTTGCGCAGTTCCAGATATTTTTCTTCTTACACGAATATGTCTTCTTGTTCTTTCCATTTTTCTATCTGTCTTTTTAACCATTTTTATTACTCCTTTCTTCAAAATTGAGTTGTAATTTATATATTAATTTCTATTATAGTTTAATTTTGATTCAAAATGTACAGATTGCCGTTTTCAATCAAAATTATTTTATTTACCTGTTTTACCTTCCTTACGTCTAATAACTTCATCAGCATATTTAATACCTTTACCTCTATATACTTCAGGTGGTCTTTTTGTTCTTATAACTGCTGCTGTTTGACCAACTAATTCTTTATTAATTCCATTTACAATTATAGTATTTGCATTTGGAACATCAAATGTAATTCCTTCTGGTGCTTCAAATATAACTGGATGTGAATATCCTAATGTTAAATTTAAGTTATTTCCTTGCTTTACAACTCTATAACCAACACCATTTATTTGTAATTCTTTACTATAACCACTTGTTACACCTATAATCATATTTTGGATTAATGTTCTTGTTAAACCATGTAAACTTCTATTAGATGGTTCGTCATTTATTCTTTTTACTGTTATTGTATTATCATTCATTTCTAAAGAAATATTTTTATGTATTTCTCTTTCTAATGTACCTTTTGGTCCTGTTACAGAAATATGTTGTCCATCTATTTTTACTTGTACTTCTGCTGGTACTGTTATAGGTTTATTTCCTATTCTTGACATTTTAGTTTTCCCTCCTTTTTCTACCAAACATAAGCTAATACTTCTCCACCTATTCCTAAAGCACGTGCTTCTTTATCTGTTTTTAAGCCTTTAGATGTAGAAATAATTGCTATTCCTAAACCATTTAAAACTTTTGGTAATTCATCCTTTGATGCATACACTCTTAATCCTGGTTTACTAATTCTTTTTAAACCATCAATTACTCTTGTACCTTTTTCATCATATTTTAAAGTAATTCTTATAATTCCTTGTGTATCATCTTTTATTTCTTCAAATGATTTTATATATCCTTCATTATATAATATTTCAGCAATTCCTAATTTCATATTTGATGCTGGAATATCAACTGTTTTATGTTTTGAATTATTTGCATTTCTAATTCTTGTTAACATATCTGCAATTGGATCTGTAATATTCATTTAATTACTAACCTCCTTTTCTTCTCTTTTTAACAGGTGATTCGTTTTCTTTTTTATAATTCACCCTTTTTTATTTTCATTAATTTTTTTTACCAGCTAGCTTTCTTAACACCTGGTATTTCTCCTTTATGAGCTAATTCTCTAAAACAAACACGACATATACCATATTTTCTAATATATGCATGTGGTCTACCACATAATTTACATCTGTTATATTCTCTTGTTTTATATTTTTGTGGTCTAGCTTGTTTTATTTTCATTGATTTTTTAGCCATAGTTTTACTCCTTTCTCTTGACTACTTTGTCTTCACAAAAATTAATTTAAAACAAGTTAAAATTAATTTTTAAAAGGCATTCCTAAAAGTTTTAACAATTCTCTAGATTCTTCATCTGTTTTTGCTGTTGTTACAAATATAATATCCATACCTCTTAATTTATCTACTTTATCATATTCTATTTCTGGGAATATTAATTGTTCTTTAACTCCCATTGAGTAATTTCCTCTACCATCAAAAGAATTATTAGAAACTCCTCTAAAATCTCTTACTCTTGGAAGTGCAACATTAAATAATTTATATGCAAAATCATACATTTTATCAGCTCTTAATGTAACTTTACACCCAATATTTGCACCTTCTCTTAATTTAAATGCTGCAATTGATTTTTTTGCTTTTGTCACAACTGGTCTTTGACCTGTAATTTGTGTTAAATCATTCATTGCATTTTCTAATGCTTTAGGATTTTCTTTTAAATCTCCCAATCCTATATTTATAACTATTTTATCAAGTTTTGGAACTTGCATAACTGATTTATAATTAAATTTTTTCATTAATGCTGGGATTACTTCTTTTTCATATTGTTCTCTTAATTTTTCCATTACTTAATTAATCCTCCTTCCTATTTTAATTTAGTACCACATTTTTTACAAACACGTACTTTTTCATCTTTTTCAATACTATATCCTACTTTTGTTACTTTACCACATTTTGGGCAAACAACATTTACTTTTGAAACTGGAATACTACATTCAACTGGTATAATTCCACTTTCCTCACCTTGACGTCTTGCTTTAACATGTTTTTTTCTAACATTAACACCTTTAACTACTACTTTATTAGCTTTTGGCATTACTTCTAAAACTTCTCCTGTTTTACCCTTATCATTTCCAGATAAAACTTGAACATTATCGCCTTTTTTTATTCTCATTTTAGAGTCTAACCTCCTTTTCTTTCATTATTTTTATAAAACTTCTGGTGCTAAAGATAATATCTTCATATAATCCTTTTCTCTTAATTCTCTTGCAACTGGTCCAAAAATACGAGTTCCTCTTGGTGTTCCATCTTCTTTTATAATAACAGCTGCATTTTCATCAAATTTTATATATGAACCATCTGATCTTCTCAATCCTCTTTTAGATCTTACTATAACAGCTTTTACAACATCACCTTTTTTAACAACTCCTCCTGGTGTTGCTGATTTAACAGAAGCAACTATTACATCACCTATATTAGAAGTTTTTCTATAAGAACCTCCTAAACATCTAATACACATAAGTTCTTTTGCACCTGTATTATCTGCTACTTTTAATCTAGTTTGTTGTTGTATCATTTATGGTTCCTCCTTTCTTTTTTTCTATTGACAAGGGACACTCTTTTACCTCAGGGACTTTCCACTCTGTTTAAAGAGTTTCCCTTCCCCTTATAAATAAGTGATTACCCTGTTTATTTTATTATCTTTTTTTATTTTGTAATAGCTTTCTCTGTAATTTCAACTACTCTCCATCTTTTATCTTTAGAAAGAGGTCTTGTTTCCATTACTTTAACTTTATCACCTATTTGACAAGCATTTTCTTCGTCATGTGCTTTTAATTTATATGTTCTTTTAACTGTTTTTCCATATATTTTATGGCTAACACTTGTTTCAACTGCTACTACAACTGTTTTATCCAT
>CALXXH010000157.1 GCA_944392635.1 uncultured Clostridia bacterium
CGTTTGCTAAATCCCATTTCGCTTAGGTATTCTGCTCCTTCTTTTGCATATGAATGTATTTTTTCTATATCTTGAGCATTGTCTACTTTTTTACAATTACATAATAAACATGCTGTTAATACTAGGTTTTTATCCACTTCTATTTTAGAATAATTCAAAAACATTCTTGCTATTTCTGTTTTAAAAATAACAGATTTATCAAAAAATATTCTTCTTTTTTTTGCTAGATAATATGTAATTTCTATTTTAGAGGCTAAATCCTCTTCTCCTAATATATAATCTGCAAAAGTATCCAATTGGCCTCCTCCTTTGTTCAATATCATACAATTTTATTATACTTTAATAAGAGATTTTTTTCAAGGATTTTTTCGCATGTTATATAATTGTAATATTAGTAATTGCATTTCTTGCAAGTTCATCACATCTATTATTAAATTCATTATCACTATGTCCTTTTACTTTTATAAATTTAACTTTATGTGTTTTTGTTAATTCATATAATTTTTTCCATAGTTCTTGATTTTTTACAGGTTCTTTATTTGATGTTTTCCAATTATTTTTTATCCAATTATCTATCCATTTTTGTAAAAAGGCATTAACTACATATGCACTATCACTATATACTTCTACTTCACATGGATATTTTAGTAACTTTAATCCTTCTATTACAGCTGTTAATTCCATTTCATTATTTGTTGTGCTCTTCTTTCCTCCTGAAACTTCTTTTTTGTTATCTTTATACATTAAAATAGCTCCCCAGCCACCTGGTCCTGGATTTCCTGAACATGCTCCATCTGTATATATTATAACTTTTTCCATTATTTTACTCCTCTTTTTCATTATTTAGATTTTTTCTTTGTAAATATAAATTGCATATTTATATATGTTTGCCTATAACAATTGAATTTTAAGCATTTTTATGATATGATTATATCAGTTATTTTTTTAATATACAAGAATAATTTTGAATAAATATTTTATTTTAAGGAGGTTTAAGAAAGTGGGAAAAGTTTTAGGCATTATAGCTGAATATAATCCTTTTCATAATGGACATTTATATCATCTAGAAGAATCCAAAAAACAAACTGGATCTACATACACTGTTGCAATTATGAGTGGAAACTTTACTCAAAGAGGGAATACCTCTATTATTGATAAATGGTCTAAAGCTGAAATTGCCTTACATTGTGGTGTGGATTTAGTTGTTGAACTTCCTGTATTATACAGTATTTCAAGTGCTGAGAATTTTGCAGATGGTGCAATTAAAATCTTAGACTCCTTAAAAGTAGTTGATTATGTGTCTTTTGGTGCTGAAACTAAAGATGTGTCTATTTTACAACAAATAGCAGACGTACTTTATCGTGAACCTAAGGCATATAAAACTCTATTATCTCATGAACTAAAAAAAGGATTATCTTTTCCTAAGGCTCGTGAAAATGCTGTTTTAATGTATTTAAATGATATTAGAAGATATGCAAATGTTTTATCTTCTCCTAATAATATTTTGGGAATAGAATATTTAAAAGCTTTAAAGAAATATAAAAGTAAGATTCAACCTGTTGCAATTCATAGGTCTTCAGTTGGATATAATGATTTAACATATACAGATAATATTGCAAGTAGTACTGCAATTAGAAATATTATTAAAAATAACGGATTTGATATTTTAAGAAATTTAATACCTGCTCCTAGTTATTCTATTTTAGTTAATAATATTAAACAAGGACATGTTGTTCCTGATTTGTCTACTTTTGAGAAAGAAATTATTTATAATTTGAGAAAAATGGATATTACAGAAATTGCTAATCTTCCTGATGTTGGAGAAGGTTTAGAATTTGCTATTAAAAATGCTGCTAATTCATGTAATACTTTGACTGAGTTTTTGAATATTATAAGTTCAAAAAGGTATACAAATACTAGAATCCAACGTATACTTCTTTATTCTTTACTTGGAATTACAAAAAAGGATATGGATTTATCTAAGAAAATTGTTCCATATGTTAGAGTTCTTGCAACTAATAAACGTGGAAAATATCTAATTTCTCAAATTTTAAAGGCTAATCCTAAGCTTGAAATTGTAACTTCTGTAAAACGTTATTTGGATAGTAATCCTAATAAAAATTATCAATTAATGCTAGATAAGGATATTTGGGCTACTAATGTTTATACTCTTGGATATGAAGCTGATTCTTGGAATAACTTAGATTTTACAAAAAAAATTATTACTTTGTAGAAAAGAAAATTTAATTTAAAATTTATACAATATATTTTAAAAATCACTTGTATTGCATTACTTATTGCATACTTTTAAATGTTTATTTGGAATAAGAAGAAAGAAGCGATATTTTTATTGTAAATATTCGCTTCTATATAATTTCTATTATTTAAGAGCATCTCTATAACCCGCATTATAAGCTCCTATATCACGACCTCCTTCCCAAGCATTATATAATAAGTATAGTCCAACTGCTAGTATTATTGTACAAACTAGCCAACCTAAAATTGGATAATTAGGAAATCTCTTATCTTTATTTTTAAAAATTATGATAGAACCTATAATACATATAATAACAAGTATAATTTCCATAAAATTTAAACCTCTCTTTTGTAATATTTTACAATTATTCTATTGTAATTTTATAACCTCCAAGAAGATTATAATCAGACATTCCTAGAGTTTCCAAAAATTCTTCATCTGCGAAAACATAATCTACATAGTCGTTACCTTCCTCAAACATGAAAACTGCAACATGTTCTCCATCAGTCAAAGTAGTCATTTCTCCAGTATCACCATCTAATATTAAAGCACGAAAATTAACATTACTATTTTTAAACCATTTACCATTTGCATCCTTTACGTCTTTACCTAAAGTATTAAAACTTGCTAATGATAATGTTCCTGTTCCATTAGATATCTCGCTTGTTGTTGCAGCTAATCTTAACTCATAATATTCAGGAGAAGGCATATAACCCCATTCAATATCTGTCATTACATTACCTTGATTATTTGCAACAATAAATATAATTACAACTATAATAATTATTGCAATAATTATTAATTTCATTAGAGTAATTCCCTTTTCATTTTTCATTTGTTTTTCACCCCCCTTTTTTATCTTTTGTTATATTTTGTCGATTTTAGTATATTATATCATTTCTTTTTTACTCTCTGCAATATGTTTTGAATACATTAGTAGTTTTAAATTGCATATTTTTTTGCTTCTTAAAACATTTGTTTGTTTATAACGTAAAAATAAAATACAAGTCACCTTGTATTTTGGTGGGCAGGGAAGGATTCGAACCTTCGTACTCAAATGAGAACAGATTTCTTACCACTATAGCTTTCGCTACCATAATTTATATTATGTTTGTAGTCTGGACTTTCTCTTTATCTTCTATTGAAGATATCAGGTATAAAGTCTCTACACTTAGAAATTTCTTTCCTAGCTCGGGATTGCCATCAGCTTTCCTGTTAAGGTTTCCCCGAATTAGCCTGATGTTCATCATATAATCACTTATATGAGCTGCAAGTTTAGGTTTTGATAACCAAAGACCACAGTCTGCCGCCTTTAGCCACTCGGCCACCTACCCATATATAAAATTAAATGGTGCTCCCTCAAGGATTCGAACCTTGGACCCACCGGTTATGAGCCGGTTGCTCTGACCAACTGAGCTAAGGGAGCATCAATATGCTTCTTATTGAGCACATATAGAAGTATAAACCATTTTATAACAAATGTCAATAGTTTTTCAAAAATTTTTTTACCTTATTTCCTCTAAAATATCCTCATAACAAGTAACAACTTTAGCACCTTGTTTTATTAGGTCATTTGTACCCACTGAATTTATAGAATTAATATTTCCTGGCATAACAAATACATCTCTCCCCTGTTCTAGTGCAAAGTCAACAGTAATCAATGTTCCACTTTTTTTCTTTGCCTCTATAACTAGCACTCCATTACTTAATCCACTAATTATCCTATTTCTTGCAGGAAAATTGAATTTATTAGGCTCTGTACCTAATGGATATTCAGTAATAATTGTACCACCAACATTTAAGATTTCTTTTTCTAATTCTTTATTTTCTTTAGGATAAATAATATCTAATCCACAGCCTATTACTGCTATTGGTTTTCCAACTGTGGATGACTTATCCACATGTTTATAACTTTCCTCTTTTTTTGCACATATATTTCCTACATGTGAATAACTATCCACACCTCTAGCAAGTCCACTAACTATATTTATCCCATTTCTTGCTAATTGATACCCAAAATATTTTGCTGCCTTCAAACCATATTCAGTTGCCTGTCTACATCCAATTATCGCTACTAATTTTTCTTTCAAATTTTCTACATTTCCTTTTACAAAAACACTTATAGGTGGATCATAAATATTTTTTAATTGCTGTGGATAACTTTCATCATAAAGTGAAATAATATCCACATTTAATTCCCTCATTTTCCTTATTTGTTCATTTACTTGTATTTTTATATTCGCACTTGTAATATTTTCTGCCAATTTCTCTCCTATTCCTTCAACATTTAATAAATCCTTTTTTGATAAATTATATATATTTTCTGGATTTTTATAAATCTCTAAAAGCTTTTGCTTTTTTCTGCTTCCTAAACCTTTTATTATTGATAACCAAATCCAAAATCTCTTTTCCTCTAAATCTTTCATATATTCACTTTACAGTAATAACTAAAATTTAAGTATAAATATAATTAAATCTTAATTATATCCCTCTCCTTTCTTCTACTATTTCTAATTTGTTTTATTGAA
>CALXXH010000158.1 GCA_944392635.1 uncultured Clostridia bacterium
AAAATAATAAAAAAATAAAATAATAAAAAAATAAAATAATAAAAAAATAAAATAATAAAAAAATAAAATAATAAAAATAAATAATAAAAATAAAAAATAAAAATTAAATAACATAAAACAAATAAATTTCACAAAAAAGAAAATAAAACATTTATTATAAAAAATAGAAATAAGATCAAAAACATATAGTAAACATAAAGAAAAAATAATATAGAAGATAAAATAAATTAGTAATAATAAAAAAATATAAAAAAGATATATAAATAAAATAAAAAAAAATATAAAAAAGTAAAAAAATAAGAAATAAAAAAACAAAGAAAAGATTAGGCATAAAATAAATACAGAGAATTTTATAAAAAATAAAAGACTAAGAAAAGTATGTGCAAAAAAGTTTACATATTTTTGAATGGAAAAAACTAAAGATAAAAAGAAAATAATACAATATAATACAAAAAAATAAACATAAATAAACAAAAACAACATGGATAAAAAATAAAAGAAAAAGAATTATATATATATGAAACAATAAATAATAAAAATTTTTATTGTAAGTATTATTAAAAATTAATAATAAAAATATATTATAAAAAATTAAAAATATGAAAATCAAAAATAAAGAAAAAATAAAAATAAAAAAATGATCATTAAAATCAAAAATAAAAAGATTTAATTTTTAATTAATATAATTTATTAAATAAAAAATAAATTAAAATAAAAAGAAAATAATAAAAAATTAAAAAAAATTAGAAAAAAATAGAATAAATTAGAATAAAAAAGATAAAAAAAGTTTATAAAGTGTGGAAAACAAATTTAAAAACTAAAACAAAAAAGAAAATAAAATAAAAAAATAATAATAAAAAATAATAAAAAGCATCAATATTAAAAGAGAAATAAAAAAGGAGGAATTATTATAAAAATTTTTAAAGAAAAAAATAATAATAAAAAAGAAAAAAATAAATTAAAATTTAAAGAAGGTATTTTTACTGATATTGATAAAATATCTCCAGCGTATATTAATTTACAAAATCCTAAATATATAGAAATAGATAATTTATATTATGCAGGATTGATAGTAATAAATTATTATAGAGAACAAACAGATTTATTATTAAAAACATTAATAGAAACAAATATAAATATGAATATTAGTATTTTTTATGAAAAACAAGATTCATATAAAACAATAAAGGATTTAACATATCATATAGGAAATGTAGGTGTAGAAATAAAAGAAACCAATCAAAATAGGCAAGATATAGACATAGCAGCCTATACATATAATGATGCAAAATACATAAGAAAAGAAATACAAATAAATAATGAAGATATCTATTTTTTATATACCTACATAATTGTATACGCAGAAGAAATAAAAGAATTAGAATATTACTTAAATAAAGTAGAAGGAATAACACAAAGTAAAGGAATGCAAACAATAAGAACTAATTTTAGACAGGATTCTATATTTTTAAGTACATTACCATTTATGGAAAATAAAGAAATAATAAAAAATTCAGCAAAAAGAAATATACTAACATCAGGATTAGTATGTACATATCCATTTTTATCTTCAAACATTTTTGATGAAGAAGGAATATTTATTGGGACAAATATATATAATAATTCACTAGTATTCATTGATAGATATAATACAAAAAAATATAAAAATGCTAATATGTGCATATTTGGGACAAGTGGTGCAGGAAAATCTTTTTATACAAAATTATTAATATTAAGATATAGACTACAAGGAATAAGACAATATATTATTGATCCAGATAGAGAATATACAAATTTATGCAAAGAGTTAAAAGGAACTCAAATAAAAATAGGTCCCAATTCTAATACATATATAAATATAATGGAAATAAGAAAAGAGAGCATTGAAGAAGGAGAAAGTGGATATCTAGCAACAAAATTAGGAAAATTATTAGGATTTTTTAACTTGATTTTTGGAGAATTAAATGAAGAAGAAAAAGCAATATTAGAAGAAAAATTAATAGAAACATATAAATTAAAAGAAATAACATTTAATGATGATAGCCTATATAAAAATATAAAAAAGAAAATATTTAAAAATGAAAAAGATATGCCTTTATTAGAAGATTTATACAATGTATTAGGAAAAGACGAAAAAACAAAAAGATTCCAAACAAAATTAATTCCATTTGTAAAAGGTTCAATGAAATTTTTTAATAATTATACGAATTGTGAATTAAACAATAATTTAGTAGTTGCAGATGTATATGATTTAGGAGAAGAAAATTTAAAATATGGAATGTGCCTCTTTGTTGATATTTTTTGGGATAAAATTAAAGAAAATAGAAATGAGAAAAAAGCAATATATCTAGATGAAATTTGGAGACTAATAGGGGTAACATCTAATAAAGATGTCGCAAGTTTTATATACAAAATATTTAAAACAATAAGAAAATATGGTGGTAGTGGGGTAGCAATAACTCAAGATATTTCAGACATATTCAGTTTAGAAAACGGAACATATGGAAAAAGTATTTTAAATAATTCTAGCATTAAAACATTTTTTGCTTTAGAAGAAGAAAATATAAAAATATTAGCGGAATATGCAAATTTATCAGAAAAAGAAAAAGTAGAAATTAAATCTTTAAAAAGAGGGGAGTGTTTAATGTTTGTAGGAGAAGATCACATATTAACAAAAGTAGATTGTAGTGAAACAGAAAAAGAAATAGTAGAAGGGAAAAAAGAAAATGAAAACAATAATAACAGCTATTGATAATCCAAAAATATATAAAGAATTAACAAATAATAAAAATATAAAAATTATTGGAAAAGATTTAATATATAAAGAAGCAATTTTAGAAATATTAGAAAAAAATAAAAATATTGATTTAATAATTTTATATGAAAAAATATTAGGAGAAATTAATTTTATAGAATTAATTAAAAAAATAAAAAATAATAATAAAAAAATAAAATTAATTATAATATTAGAAAATAAAAATGAAAAATTAGAAAATAATTTAAAAAAAATAAATATAAAAAATATTTATTTAAAAAATAAAATAAATTCAAAAAAAATAATAGAAATAATAAATGAAAAAAATATAAAAAATAAAATAAATAAAAATAAAATAAATAAAAATAAAATAAATAAAAATAAAAATAATAAAATAAATATTAATAAAAAAATAAAAAAAGATAAAACTGAAATAAAAAATAACAAAAAAACAATTTTAAAAAATCATATTCTAAAAATACAAAATATAACAGAAAACAAAAAAGCAAAAATAAAAAAAGTCATAAATAACATCTGTAAATTAAAACAAGTAAAAAAATTAAAATTTAATAAACAAAAAGAAAGTAAACATAACAAAAAAAGACAAAATAAAACAATAATTATTTTAAAAAGTGAAAAAAATCTAGAAAAAGAAACAGCCCTACTATTAGCAGAAAAATTATCTAACAAAAATTATAAAACAGCAATCTTAAACTTAACTAATAATTCAACAAACAAAAAAAGATTTAAAAACAATTTAAACAAACAAGAACTTATAGAAAAAGAATTAAGAAAATATGAAAAAAGAAAATCAAAATTAAACTTACTAAAAAATTTAGAAGAGAAAAACAAAAAAATAAAAAACAAGAAAATAAAAAATGATAATAAAAAAGATAAAGTAGAAAATATAAAATTTAAAAAAAATAATAATAAAAATAAAATAAGAAATAGAAAAATAAAAAAAATTAAATTAAAAATAAATAAAAATAATATAATAAAAAAATATAAAATTAGAATAAATAAAAATAATATAATAAAAAAATATAAATTAAAAATAAATAGAAATAAAAAAATGAAAAAATACAAAATAAAATTAAATAAAAATAATATAATAAAAAAATATAAAATTAAAATAAATAAAAAATATGAAAATAAAATAATAAAGAAAAAAATAGAAAAAAATAAAAATATAAAAAATAAAATAATAAATAACTTAAAAAGTATTTTATTGAAAAGAACAAAAAACAAATTAATTTATTTTTTAGAATTAAATTTAATATTAAAAAATAAAAAATTTAAACAGATAAAAAAAGGTAATAAAAAGATAGACATAATTGAAGGAATAATAAAAAAAGTACAAGGTGAATTTGAATATATAATAGTTAAAATAGAAGAAATAAAAAATGAGGAAACGAGAGAAAAAATAATAAAAAATAGCGACAAAATAATATTATTTGTAGAGGCAAATTACTTAGGCATTAAAAAGTTATATGATTTTTTAAGTAAAATTGAAATTAATAGAAATATAGACAAAGAAAGTTTACATATTTTAATAAATAAAATATCGAAAAAGGATATTTTTTATAAAATTATAAAGCAAATTTTTAATAACTATAAAGTTGAATTAATTAAAAAACTTTGATTTTTAAAAATTAAAAAACAAAAGTAAAATTACAAAACTAAAAATAAAAAATAAATTAAAATGAAAATAAATAAAATTAAAAAATATAAAAATACAAAATAAAATTAAATAAAAATAAAAATAAAAAACAAAAAATATAAATAAAAAATATTAATAAAAAAATAAATATAATATAAAATAAAAAAATAAACAAATGGAGGAAAAAATGAATAATAAAAAAATAGAAGAAAAAGAAAATAAAAAATTTAAAATGTTAAACCCAAAAACAGATATAGTATTTCAAATGCTATTTTCAGCAGTAAATCCAGAAATAACAAAAGGACTAATTTCATCAATGATAAAAGAAAAAATAACAAGTATAGAACTAGATTTAAATAAACAATTGATAAAAAATGCAGTAGAAGATAAAATAGGAATATTAGATTTAAGAGCAAAAATTAATAACAATATAGAGTGTGAAATAGAAATGCAAATGGTATATTCAAACAATTTTATACCAAGATTATTATATTATTGGTCCAAAACATATTCACAACAATTAAAAGTAGGAAATAAATATGATAATTTAAATAAAACAATATGTATAGCAATAATAAATGAAAAAATACCAAAATTTAAAGAGTTAAAAGCACATACGAAATGGCAAATAAGAGAAGAAAAAACTCATACAAAAATATTGACAGATAGATTAGAAATACATATAATAGAAATACCAAAGGCAATAAAGGAATATAGCAAAAATAAAAAAGATGCAATATTACAATGGATGATGTTTCTCAATGAGCCAGAAAGTATGGAGGTAGAAAAGATTATGAAAGAAAATAAAGAAATAGAACAAGCAAAAATAAAATTAAGAGAATTAAGTGAAGAAGAAGAAAACCAAAGAATAGCAGAATTAAGAGAAAAACATATTTTAGATACACAGGATATATATGAAACAGGCTTAAACAAAGGAAGAAAAGAAGGTAAAAAGACTGAAAGAATAGAAATTGCAAAAAAATTATTAAAATTAAATATGCCTATAGAAAAGATAGAAGAAATAACAGAATTAAAAAAAGAAGAAATAAAAAAATTAGTAGATAAATAATATAATTAAAGTTATAAAAAAATAAAAAATAAATAAAAAAAATAAATAAAAAAAATAAATAAAAAAAATAAATAAAAAATATTAAATAAAAATAAAAAAAGAAAATATAAAAAATAAAAAATAAAAAAATAAATTACATTTCAAAATTATTTAACAATAAAATTTTATATAAAAAATTATTAGAAAAAATTTAAATCTGAAATTTAAAAAATCAAAAAAATTTTAAAATTTAATAAAAAGCAAGAAAAAAGAAAGTAAACATAAAGAAAATAAAACGCAAAAAATGTTTTTAAATACATTTTGTCAAAAAATTAGAAATCTTTATTATCCCTACAATTAAATCGTTTATTAGAAAAACAAGATAAGAAAACTAAAAGAACAAAATAAACTAATAAGACAAGCAACAAGCTTACAAAATTATAAGATAAATAATGACGCGACAAAAAGACGAAAGATGAAAAATTTAATTAACAAAAGAAAGAATTACACTAATAAAAAATATCTCATAACAAATCAAATTAGATAAAACAAAAACAAAATAAATAAAAAAACAAAATAAATTAAAATAAAAAGAAAATAATAAAAAAATCAAAAAAATTAGAATAAAATAGAATAAATTAGAAAAAATTAGAAAAAAACAGATAAATACTATTAAATAACCAAAAACAAGTGAAAATAAAAATAAAAAATTAATTATAAAATAAATAAAAATAATATTAAATAAATGAAAAATAATATAAAAAAATTTAATATAAATAAATAAAAATAAAATAATAAATAAATATTAAAAAATAAAATAAAAGAAAGAAGGAATTAATATGGAAATTGAAAACAAATTAAATAACGAAAACAATATTGAAAAAAATTTAGAAAAAGAACAAAAAAACTTTTTAGAAACAACATTAGGAAAAATAGTAAATACTGGGCTTGATATAGGAATAAGAGCATTATTACCAGATTTTATTGATGAACAAGTAATTAATTTAAAAGATAATTTATTCGAATATGGATTAGCAGAAGGAATTACTAAAACTATTGATGATGTAATCGATTTAGGAAAAAGTGCAATAGGTATATTTACAGGAAATTTTGAAAATGTGAAACAAATGCAAAGTGCAGTTCAAAGTGGAGGATTAATAGACGGGATTTCTAGTTTATTAGATACAGTTGTAAATAAAGTAATGCAAAAAGGACTTATTAATTATAATGTAGCAAGTATGCTAACACAAGGTAAGAACGTAATATTAAATAATATAGAAAGTAATATAGAAAAAACATTTGCTGACCAATTAACAACAGGTACAAATTTAGAAAGATATATAAATAATTGGAAAACAAGCTTTAAAAAACAAGATTTTAATTCTATGGAAGAAGAATTTGAAAAAATAGAAGAACAATTAAAAATATTAGCACCAATGGAAAATACAATTAATCAAGCAAGAACTATTGAAAACTTACATAACTTAATTAAAAATAATGGACAAAACTTTAATTTAACAAAAGAACAATTAGAATTAGCAGAAAAATTAAAATAATTAATTTTAATAGTTGAAACAAGTAAAAATTAATGATACAATAAAGGAGGTAAAGAGATGCCAATTATTTCACAATTTTATGGAATAGTAATAACAATGTATTATAATGAAACAAATGGAAAACATCATATACCACATATACATGTTAGATATAATAACGATAAAATAGTATATGATTTTAATGCGAATATTATAGAAGGAAGAATACCATTAAAACAAAAAAGAATGGTTGAAGCATGGATTATGATACATAAAGAAGAATTAATAACATTATGGGAAATTATGCAAGAAGGACAAGAATATTTTAGAATAGAACCATTAAAGTAGGAGGATTGGTAAGATGGATAAATATATAACTCCTGATGTAATAGAAGTAAAAGCTTTAGACAACTATATACTAGAAGTAACTTTTGCAACAAAAGAAATTAAAATTTTTGATATGAAAAATTTAATTAATAACATAGAATTTTATAAAAGATTGAAAAACAAAGACTATTTTAAAAAAGTAAAGCCACATAATGAAACTGTAACATGGGAAAATGGAGAAGATGTTTGCCCAGAAGATTTATATTATAATAGCATAGAAATAAAAAAGTCAAATAATAAGAAATAAAATATAAATATTAAAGAAATAGAATAAGAAATATATAAAAGCAAAATAAAAAATGGTCCAAAAACCATTTTTTATTTGTAAGAATTCTAAACTATAAACTTTTATCAATACCCTTTAAAAAGGTGTAGGAACAACGAATAATTTCATATATAAAAAGTAAACCATTTTCTGTACATTTACTTAAAATTCTATTTATTTTATCATAGGTTTTATTATTCTTATTATCTCCAAACAATATATAATCAGTAGAAGCCCCAGTAAAATTCACAATTTTAGTCAAAGTCTTTATACTTAAAGACCTTTCACCTCTTTCAATTTGCCCTAAGAAAACATCTGAAATATCAATCATCTCCGAAAACTTTTCACGACTCATATGTAAATTTTCTCTTATACCCCTAATACGTTCTCCAATTTCTAAGTTATCTTGCATAATGCCACCTCGTAAAAAAATATTAATATTATTATATTACAAAAAAGCTCAATTACTAATATGCTATAAGCACATATTGAACATATGCGTAAAAGTAACAAAAAATGACAAAAAAATAAATAGAAAATTAAGAAAAAAGTAAAAAAATATAAAAATAAAGAACATAAAAACAGTATAAATGAAAAAGACATATAAAAAGTGATAAAATCAAAAAAATTTCTAAAAAATATTGCAAAAAATATATGCTTAAAGTATAATAAAAACATAAATTATTAGCATTAATATATAAATGTGCACATTGAAAATTAAATATTCTTACCTATAAAATAGTAACCAAGTGTATATTTATATACATTAATGGAAATAATTTATAAATAAAGATGTAAACTATTTATTATTAAATTTTAAATAAATAAAAATTAAACAAAAGAAGGAGGAATGAAATAAACAAAATGAAGGGAGAAAAAAGTAAGAATATGAAAGTAAAAAACTTAGGGAAGCAAATACAACTACAAAATTTAAAGAAACAAGCTAAAGGTATTACATTGATTGCATTAGTAATCACTATAATTGTCCTATTAATATTAGCAGCAGTATCAATTGCAACATTAACAGGACAAAATGGAATATTAACACAGGCAAATAATGCAAAAACAAATACTGAGATAGCAGATGAAAAGGAAGCAATAGGACTTGCATATAATGGAGCAATGGCAAAAAATAATGGAAATGGAGTAAGTTACCAAGACTTAAATGACCAGTTTACATTAAATGGAAGAACAGATGCGAATGCAAGTGGAGCAAATCCAATAACAGTAACATTTGATTCAGGAAGAACATATACAATAGATAGTAATGGTAATATTTTAGGTCCAGAAGAATCAAATATAATAGCAACAATGGAAATAGAAGGAACAAGAGTAGAAGAGCCACCAATGCCAAGTAGTGGAAATTTTGAGCATGTAGAAGGAACAGAAGTAAGTAATGGATATGTAATAAGAGATAAAGAAAATGGAAATGAATTTGTATGGGTGCCAGTAGATAAAGACCAAAAAATCCAAATAAATGTAACAAGTAAAGAAGAGAATATAGAAAGTATAACATTAACAGACCCATATGGAGACTCTATTGAATTACCAAATGGTAGTTTAGGAAAAAGTTATAATGAAAGTGTAGAACCAACAATAAATGGACCATATGTGTTGAAGGTAAGTACAGCAACAGAAGAAAAAATAATAACATTAGGAGTTCATACTCTATATGAATTTGATACAATGATGGATTGGATGTTAACAGAAGAGTATGTTGCAAGTAAAATGCCTGGAGCAACCTTAAAAGACATGTTATCTCAAATGGGATGTGAAACATTAGAAGA
>CALXXH010000159.1 GCA_944392635.1 uncultured Clostridia bacterium
GCTCGGCGATGACCTTGTCCAGCGTTTCCTTGGCGATGGAGTCCACGCGGTCGTCGTCGTTGCCGAACTTGGGGAAGTCGCCCTCGGTAACAAAGTCAGTGATTATGCCCTGCTCGTTTTTGACGGGGCGCACTTTGGCGTACTTTATGGCGGAGAGGCTGTCCGCGAGCACGCTCAGTCCCGCAACGCCGAACGCCATCAGACGCTCGACGTCCGTGTCGTGCAACGCCATCTGTATCTTTTCGTAAGCGTACTTGTCGTGCATGTAGTGGATGACGTTCATCGTGTTGACGTACGTCCGCGCCAGCCACGCGAGGTAGAAGTCGAAACGCTTGATGACCTCGTCGTAGTCCAGCACGTCGCCCTCGTAGACGGGCATTTCCGGACCCACCTGCATGAAGTAACGCTCGTCCTTGCCGCCGTTGAGCGCCATGAGCAGCGTCTTGGCGAGGTTGCAGCGCGCGCCGAAGAACTGCATCTGCTTGCCGACCTTCATGCAGCTGACGCAGCAAGCGATGGCGTAATCGTCGCCGCTTACGGGACGCATGAGGTCGTCGTTCTCGTACTGTATGGAGTCGGTCTCGGCGGACACGCGCGCGGCGTAACGCTTGAACGCGTCGGGCAGCTTTTCCGACCACAGTATGGTGAGGTTGGGCTCGGGCGCGGTGCCGAGGTCATAGAGCGTGTGGAGGAAGCGGAAGGAGTTCTTGGTGACGAGCGGACGACCGTCCTCGCACATGCCGCCCACGCTCTCGGTTATCCACATGGGATCGCCCGCGAACAGCTCGTTGTACTCGGGCGTGCGCAGGTGGCGCATCGTGCGGAGCTTGATGACGAACTGATCGACTATCTCCTGAGCGCCGCTCTCGTCCAGCCTGCCCTCGCGCAGGTCGCGCTCCGCGTAAATGTCCAGGAAGGTGCTCACGCGGCCCAGCGACATCGCCGCGCCGTTCTGCTCCTTGTTCGCGGCGAGGTACGCGAAGTACACCCACTGCACCGCTTCGAGGAAGGTCTCCGCGGGACGGGAGATGTCGAAGCCGTAGCCCGCCGCCATCTCCTTGAGCCGCCCGAGGTAGTCTATCTGTCTCCAGAGCTCTTCCAGCAGACGGATGTTGTCCTCGCTCATGTCCAGCTTGCCGCGCTCGGCCTTGTCCTTCTTCTTCTCCTCTATCAGCCTGTCCACGCCGTACAGCGCGACGCGGCGGTAGTCGCCGATGATGCGCCCGCGGCCGTAAGCGTCGGGCAGGCCCGTGAGTATGCCCACGTGGCGGCACTTGCGCATCTCGTCCGTGTACACGCGGAACACGCCGTCGTTATGCGTGGTGCGGTAACGGAACGCGTCCTCTATCTTGTCGCTCATCTTGGCGCCGTACGCCTCGCACGCCGAACGCGCCATGCGTATGCCGCCGAAGGGATTGACCCCGCGCACGAGCGGAGCGCCCGTCTGGAGCCCGAACACCAGCTCGTTCTCCTTGTCCATGTATGCGGGCGGATAGGAGAGCAGCGAGGATACCGTTTCGGTGTCTATGCCCAGCACGCCGCCCGCGTCGCGTTCCGCTTTTTCCAGCCCGTTGAGCACCGCGCGCAACGCCTTGGTGCGCTTGGTGGGGCCGACAAGGAAGGACTCGTCGCCGTAGTAAGGGGTATAGTTCCGCCTTATGAAATCCGCAACGTCTATCGCATCCGACCAGTTACCTTTTACGAAATCTCTGTAAGCGTCCATATCGTTATGTTCTCCGTTAAAATGATCTTTATTACGCAAAGTGTCGCCGTCGTTTATATGATATCACAATATTTAGTATATGTCAATACCCTTGACCACAATATATTGTGTTTTTTATCCGCAAACGTCGAACGCGCGAATGCGCCGGCGAAAAAAAGAAAAGGGCAGTTTCCTCTTCCCTTTCGGAAGGAAAAACTGCCCAGACGGTCGGCATCCATCGGCGCGCGCTCCTTTGGCGTCATATCGCCTTCCGTCGGTCACGCGCGTCGTTCGATTTACGCAGTCATTATACAACGCCCCGCCCCGCTTGTCAAGGATAAGCGGCAGGAAAAAACAAAAAATCGCGGCCTGACCCGTCGCCCCGCGCGGCCGAGCGGCGCGGGCGGCACAAAGCAGTCGCGGACGAGCGGCGCGAGCCACACAAAAGCAAGCGCGCGGACCGTGAAGGTCCGCGCGCCGGTTACGATATACGGAGGAGCGCTTACGCGTCCTTGCGTACGAGACCGAAGAAGGCGCCTATCGCCGCGACGACGGAAGCCACTATATAGATGATGCTGCTCGCAAGACCTATGTAGCAGGCGTCCTCGGCGGGCTTGTAGCCTTTTTCGAGGTCGGAGAACATGACCGTGCCCATGACGTCCATCTTACCCATTATCATGAAGCAGGTAGCGAGGGCGAAGAAGAGCACCGTAAGCGCGACGACCGCACTTACCCACGGTTTTTCCCCGAATTTCACGGCGAGCGCGACGGCGCCCGCACCGCAGACGATGCCTACGATGGTGAAGGCTATCACGCCGCCCATCTCGTCCACCCAGAACCCGTCGCCCGAGCAACTGACGATGCCGACGATGAGGGCTACGAGCGCGACGACCACGCTCAACGCGAGCGCATACGACGCTACGGACATTTTTTTGATTATCGCCATATCAGACAGCCTCCTTTCTCTTTTTGAGGATCTCGCTCACCACATACAGCGCGAGGGATGCGGCCGTGATCACTGCGAATACGACGATGCCCGCGATGTAGAGGCCGCGCCACCACGTCATGTTCCACTCGGAGTGCGTGGTCGCGTTGACTCTGTTCATGAAGCTGCTGTTGGCGAACACCCACAGTTTCTCGTGAACGACTTCCTTGATGGCCTCGAGCACCTTGGCGTCCGAACTGAAGTTCTCGGAAGCCATGTAAGGCTGGACGTCGTCCTCGAAGGTACGCCAGTCATATCCGCCCAGACCCGCGAGGAATGCCTGAGGCATGAGGTCGAGGTCGTCCTTAAGGTCGGACACGATGTAGCCGTGGTAGCCCCACTCGCCCTTGAGCACGCCTCTGAGCAGGCCTTCGTTGACCGTGCACTCGATGCCGCCCAGCTTGCTGAAGGAGGTCATGACGCCCTGCATTCCTTCGAATGCGCGCTCGCCTTCCACGGGCTCGTTGTACTTGTTTGCCTCGAACGCGATCTGGAAGCCGCGAAGCTCCATCTCACGCGCGCGCTGCTCGGTCTGGAACGTGCCGACGCCCGAGCGGTGCATTTCCTGATCGTTGAACGCGAAGTGCTTTGCGGTGACTATCGCGCCCTTCTGCCATGCGCCGTAAGCGGCTTCCATGGTGATGATACCCGTCAGGATGGGGTTCTCGGAGAAGTACTGCTCGCTGCGGCCCGCGTAAGCGGTACGGTGCAGGTTGGCGCCGGGCAGCCACAGCATGGGCTTCTCGCCGAAGATGGCGTCGTTGCCCAGCACTCTGCCGTACTCGTACGCCAGCTCGCGGCTGAACGTGCAGGCGATCACGGCGTAGGTCGGGAAGGAACCGAGGGAGTATCTGCCCTCGGGAGCGGCGACCTTCCAGGGAGCCTGAGGCTCGGTGGAGGCGTCGTCGTACCACACGGGCGTGCCGGGACCGTTCTCGGCGTATCTGCCCTCGGGAAAGTTGATGGAATCGATGGCTGCGAAGCCGCGGCCCGACTCGATGGCGAAGAGGATGGCCTCTTCCATCGTGATCTGGTCGATCAGCTCCTTCCAGCGGGGATCGTCGAACTCGGCGCCCTTCATGTGCGCGAATTTGAGACCCTGCTCGCTCTTCTTGCCGAACACGACTTCGGAGCCGTCGGCGTCGGAGCTGCCCGGTTTCTTATAGTCGATGATGTTGCCGCTGTAATGCTGCACCATGAGATCGGGCGCTTCCATGTCGGTGTAAGTGCGAGGCCAGGTGCCGTCCCAATCCTTACGGGAGAGGTACGTCACTTTGCCCGCCTCGTAGTCGTTCCAATCGGCGTAGTCCAGCTGATTGGTTATCTCCGCGCCGGCCTTGGACTGAGCGAAGGTGAAGTCGTCCACCGCGTTGTCCGTCGCGGACGTGTATTCGTAAGACTTCGCGAGAGCGGCGTTGCCGTTCGCGTCCATGCCGTCGCCCGTGTCGTAACCCTGGCCGGCAAGGATGTTGTTGAGGGCGTCATGCGCGCCGTTGCCCACGGCGAGCCAATAGGTGCCCTCTTCCATGATGTACGTTTCTGCGTTGTTGGCGTCGTAGCTGGCGAGCTCCTGGAGATCCACTTCGAAATCGATGGTCTCGGAAGCGCCCGGCTGGAGCAAGCCCGTCTTTTCGAACGTCAGCAGCTGCACCGCGCTCTTTTCGACGAGGTTCTGCTTGTCGTACTCGGTGTAAGGCGACTGAGCGTAGATCTGTACGGGGGTCTTGCCCGCGGGGCCGCTAGAGTTGGTGACGGTCACCGAGAACTTGGCGTACACCGCATGGCCGCCGCGACGATCGAGGGTCACGTCGCTCATGGAGTAAGTGAAGCCCGAGTAGCTGAGTCCGTAACCGAAGGGGAACGTGACGTTGTTCGCGTAATCCCACTGCGAGTTGTCGTCGGCCACGTCGATGTAGCTGGCGCCCACGCTCTCCGTGCCCGCGCCCGAGCTCTTGTTGACGACCGCGTCGTAGTAACGGGTCTCGTAGTAGTACGAGCCGGCGTAGATGCTCTCCGCCTCGATGACGTAGTGCGTGAAGCCGGGGTCGGTACCGCGCGTGCCCACGCTGGAGGTGTCGGCGCGCTCGATCTCGTCCGCGTTGGTCAGCTCGTAGTGGCCGAAGTTCATCATCGCGGGATTGGCCGCGGTGTCGGCCGCGTAGGTGTCGTACAGTCCGCCCGAAGGATTGGCCTTGCCGAGGAGCAGGTTGGCGACGGCTTCCGCGCCGTACGTGGAGGGCAGACCTATGTACATCATCGCATCGATGCCTTCGTCCGTCTTAAGCTCGTGGAGCTCCATGGCGGAAACGGTGTTGATGAGCACGACCACCTTTTCGGCGTGCTCCTTGGCGAACTCGATTAAGTCACGCTCGTTCTGAGAGAGCGCCAGCGCGTTGCGCGCGCCCACTCCCGTGACCACGCCGCCCGTGATGTTGCCCTCTTCGTCCGAACCTTCGCCGCCCGGCTTGTAGTCAGCGCCCTCGCCGTTCGATCTGCCCAGAACGACGACGGCCACGTCGTCGTAAGTTCCGAGGTCGGACGCGCCCAGGTTGGAAACGGGCATCTCGAGAGGATCGTACTTGAAGTCATAGGACTTATTGCTCGCCCAGCCGGGGGACATCAGCCTGTTGGCTCTCGACCACTCCGAGTAAGGCGTGGCCAGCGCGGGGTTGACGTTCACGCCCGCCTCGGTCAGAGCGTCCGCCACGCCGGTGGTGTCGTAGCCTCTGCGGCCGAGCACGCTGACGTTGAGCGAGGACGCCTGAGCGCTGCCGGTCAGGAGCGGGAGCGCGCCGTTGTTCTTGAGCAGTACGCTGCCCTCTTCCTGGATCCTGACGCTGAGGTCGTGATGTATGTCGATGTCCTTCTGCAGATCGAGCTTACCGTCCGCGGTAAGGAATTCTTCGTCCGGCGTGAAAGCCGTGAACAACGTTCCGTCGTCCTCCTCGGTGACCAGCACGACGCTCTGAGTGTTCAGCGTGTCGTCCACCATCGTGCGGTTGGTCTCGAGTATCCAGGACGCGAGTATGGCCACTATCAGAAGGAACATGAAAACACAGAACAGTCCTCTGAACAGTGTGGAAAATCTTTGCATTGGATGATCTCCTGTTATTTAATTTAATGAAGTTATCGGCGCGGGGACATGCCCGCGCAGTCGCGCTCGCGCGCTTACCCATTCACCTGCCGTTCATCTTTTTTCCCCTGGTAATCCTCCTTTTGCGCAAGTCCGGCGGTCATCAGCCACCGTAAACGCAGTATAACACCCCTTCCGACGCCTGAGTGGAATTAAGTATAATCTGTCTTTTTACGGGTATATCCTGCTCCCGCGGCCCTTGAAAGCATGAGAAAAGCCCGCGGAACGATGTCCCGCGGGCTTTTGCCGCGCTCCGTCAGAGGCGGAGCCTTATGCTCAGATTGAATATGCCGCCGTCCGCCGAGACCGCGACGTCGCCGCCGTACTTGCGCGCGACCATGCGCACGCTCTTCAGACCGTAGCCGTGGTATGCCCTGTCCGTCGTCTTGGTGCTGAGCGGCAGCCCTTCCACGATGTCCAGGTCGCCCTCGTAATAGTTGTATATGCTAACGAACACCAGCCCCTCGCGGTTCTCTATGGTCATGCCTATGCTCTTCATGCCCGGCTCGGTAAGCTTTCTGACCGCCTCGACGGAGTTGTCCAGCGCGTTGCCGAACATAGAATAGATATCGGCGGGCGCCATGACGGACAGTCGGGACGCGTCGCCCATGAACGTCAGTTCTATGCCCAGCGCGCGGCACTTGGGCAGCGTTTCGCCCATCACCACGTCCAGCGCGTCGCAACCCGTTTTGAGGGACTGCTCGTAATCGTCTATGAGCGCGGTGACGGATGCTATCTCCTCCTTGGGCAGACGGCCGTCCAGCCCCGAAATGGCGTATTTCAGATCGTGGCACTTGATGTTTATCATCTCCACGTTGGACAGGCTCTGCTCGTATTGCTTTTCCTTCTCCTGCAATATCTTCTGCACGACGGCGTTCTCCTCGCTCACCTCGCAC
>CALXXH010000160.1 GCA_944392635.1 uncultured Clostridia bacterium
ATAATCTCCATAAATTGTAACATTTTCTTGTTTGTTTATTGCTTGTATTATTCTTTCTACTGCTTTTTCCATATCTAATATTAAAAATGGATCATGGAAATCATTTCTTGTAGGTTTTAAAAATTTGTTTATATCTTTTTCATTTATTATATTTCTATTTACTAAAATAGTCGCCAATAGTTTGTTTATATTATATTTTTTAGATATTTCTTCTATTTTATTTTCATCTATATCATATATTTGCCATTTTTTATTCATGTTCCTCTCCTAAAAACTAAATTTTCTACTATTTTATACCATTTTGCGTTTTTTTTAAAGGCTTTTTAAAAATTTTATATAATTTAACGAAAAAATCTACATCAGGTCAGATAAAATTTGATTTTTGCTATACAATAACAAAAAGTCAAAAATCGTAATAATATTCATTACAATTTTTGACTTTTAAGCAAATTTAGTTTCTATTTTAAGATATATAAGTCAAATTTTTTCTTTAATATCCCTTGCACTATATTTTTAGTTTATAACCTATGTTCGTGACTCAACTATTAATTTTATACCAGTTCTATCTTCTCCTTCTACTTCAACTTCTGCGAAAGCTGGTATACATACTAAGTCAACTCCTGCTGGTGCAACAAATCCTCTTGCTATTGCCACTGCTTTTACTGCCTGGTTTAAAGCTCCTGCTCCAATTGCTTGCATTTCTGCCTTGTTTGATTCTTTTACTAATCCAGCAATTGCTCCTGCTACTGAATTAGGGTTTGATTTTGATGAGATTTTCAAAATTTCCATTCTCTTTTCCTCCTACTAATTTATTTTTTGTTGCAACTTCTATGATTCTAATTTTACATTATCTGGAAATGATTGTAAAGTATTTTTTGGAAATTTTTTACAAAACTCATCGCGCAATTTAATACCTATTCGACATTTACTTGCAAGAAGTTTTTTATACACTCAAATTATCTATTTTTATACTTTTTTTCTAATTTTTCTTATTAAACTTTTTAATAAATAAATTGTTTATAAATTAAATTTTCATATATCAAATTTTTATATATTTATCCTTTTAATACTTTTAACCTTATTGCTTTCATCATTAACATCAAACACAACTGAATTTAACATACATTCACCTGTAGCTATTTTATATCTTTCTGGAAGAGTTGTTTCAAATCTTTTTATAGATACTTTTATATCCATTCCTATTACAGAATTTTTTGGTCCAGTCATACCTATATCTGTAATATATCCTGTTCCATTAGGCAATATCTTTTCATCAGCTGTTTGTACATGTGTATGTGTTCCAAATACTGCTGTTACCTTATCATCTAAAAAATTTCCCATAGCTATTTTTTCTGCTGTTGCCTCTGCATGAAAATCTACAAAAATCATATCTACTTCTTTTTGTATTTTATTTATTATCTCTTTAGCAATTATAAAAGGATTTTCAGAAAGAACATTAATATCTACTCTACCTATTAAATTAATTACAGCTATTTTCTTACCTTTACATTCATAAATTCCATATCCTTTTCCAACTACTCCTTTTGGATAATTTGCTGGTCTTAATAGTTTTGGATGGTCTATAAATTTAAAAATATCCTTTTTTCCCCATGTATGATTTCCCATAGTTATACAATTTACATTACATGATAATATATCTTCAAAATTCTTTTGAGTAATTCCCATTCCTTCTGCTGAATTTTCTCCATTCACTATTACAAAATCTATATTTTCTGTTTCTCTTATTTTTCCTAATTCTTGTTTTAATTTTTGGATTCCTGCATTTCCTATTAAATCTCCTACAGCTAAAACTTTCATTTTATTATACCTTATACAATATAATTATAAATTTATTAAAGCAATTTTATAATATATTATAATTTTCCTTTCTTTTTAATTTTCTTTTTAGTACAGATATATAATACTATAATTTAATTTTTTGTGCAAGAGTAATTAAATTTAAAAAATCAAAAGTAAATTTACACACGTTAAAAGCCAGTCTTAAATCAAAACTGGCTTTATCACTGTTCATAGATAGGAAATATTGTTATTTTACATTTTCCAATGTTATTTTTACCTTTCCAAAAGGATAATCTGGTGACATTAAGTATTCTTCTGCCCGTTTTATGTTTTTTTGCATTTCATCATCTGTAAATTTTCTTCCTCGCAAATAAGAAATATCTAAGCCATCTTTTTCCTTCGCCCTGATGATATCATTTTCATCAATTTCATCAGGGCATCCATAAGGTTCTCCTCCTTTTGCATACTGCACATATTCGAATTTAAATCCGTTATCTAAAAATATTAGATACCATTTTTTATCTGAATTAACATCAACTAAAACATTAGCATCGCTCAGGTACATATAACTCCTCCTATCTATCTTATGCCTGATATTTTTATATCTATGAACTTATTTGTATTATATGACAATATTCGACATTTTTCAATATTTTAAATTAAAATCATTTAAATTATAAGAATTTAATTTTCTATGATTGATGGTGGATAAAAGAAAAAAGACTGTAGTTCTTAAACTACAATCTTTCTTTGATTTATTTTGCATAATCTACAACTCTTGTTTCACGGATTACATTAACTTTTATTTGTCCTGGATAATCCATTTCATCTTCTACTTTCTTAGCAACATCTCTTGCAAGTATAGTCATTTGGTCATCAGTTATTTTTTCAGGTTTTACTAAAACTCTAATTTCACGTCCAGCTTGAATTGCAAAAGATTTTTCAACTCCATCAAATGAATCTGCAATTTCTTCAAGATTTTGTAATCTTTTAATATATGCTTCTAATGTTTCTCTTCTTGCTCCTGGTCTTGAAGCTGATATTGCATCTGCTGCTTGTA
>CALXXH010000161.1 GCA_944392635.1 uncultured Clostridia bacterium
AGGATTGCACAGAAGTCGGACTTGCTGAAAAATCCAAACCCGCAGCGGGGAAGAAAATGAGAAATTAGATATGCAAAGAGGAAAAATGAAATTCATTGAAGTAGAAACCAAAAACAGGACAGCGGATTTCATAAATCGGCTGCTGACGGTATGGGAAAGTTCTGTAAGAGCGACACACCTGTTTTTGTCGGACAGCGAAATCAAAAAAATAAAAGAATATGTGCCGCAGGCGCTCATTGGAATTGCGCATTTGATGATCGCAGAAGATGATAGGGGCTGCCCCGTGGCTTTTATGGGGATAGAGGACGGCACCTTGGAAATGCTGTTCATTTCCCCGGAAGAAAGAGGAAAGGGTCTCGGAAAGCGCCTGCTCCAATATGGGATTAAAACCTATGCCGTAGAGCGGGTGGCTGTGAATGAGCAGAATCCGCAGGCCAAGGGCTTTTATGAACACTTGGGCTTTCAGGTTTATAAAAGGACAGACCTTGACGAACAGGGCAATCCTTATCCGCTTTTATACATGAGCCTTAACATCTAAATCGGATTTTACGAAATCTCATATCCCGCAGAGAATCAAAAACAGAAAGTACCCTGCCTTATACTCATTATCATCATTGCCCTTTTCCTTGACTTGCTTGTGTCTTTGTGATACACTAACATACATAAAATTAGAGGTGAGGTGGAAAGATGATTAACTTTTCTTGCAAATAAATTGGAATATACAGTGATACTGTGTTTTACAGTACCATTGTACCCATTGCAAGAAAGTTAAAAGTCTATTCACTCGATATATCGTAGGCGTATCACTCTTGATAGGGGTGGTACTATTATGCTATGACGAGCTGCAAGAATTGACTTTCTTGCAGCTCTTATTTTATGTTCTTTATCCCCGGAATAAAGGAGGAATGCGATATGTCGATGATCCGAGTCGAGAACCTTACCTTTGCCTATCCATCCAGCTATGATAACATTTTTGAAAATGTCAATTTTCAAATTGATACAGATTGGAAACTTGGGTTCATTGGTAGAAATGGCAGAGGTAAAACAACTTTTCTAAATCTTCTGCTTGGAAAGTACGAATACCATGGGAAAATACAAGCCTCTGTGCAATTTGATTACTTTCCATACCCTGTTAGCAATAAAAACAGATTAACTGCGGACATTCTCTCGGAAGTCTGCCCGCTGGCGGAAGAATGGGAGCTGTTGAGAGAACTATCCTATCTGGAAGTCCGTGATGATGTGCTTTGGAGACCATTTTTTACGCTTTCCAATGGGGAGCAGACCAAGGTGCTGCTTGCCGCCCTCTTTCTGAATGATGGACACTTTTTACTGATTGATGAACCGACAAACCATTTGGATATGAAAGCCAGAGAAACCGTTTCAGCATACCTGAAACGGAAAAAGGGATTTATCTTAGTCTCTCATGATCGCTGTTTTTTAGATGGCTGTGTTGACCATATCCTGTCGATCAATCGGTCAAACATCGAAGTACAAAGCGGAAATTTTTCTACTTGGTTCACCAACTTCCAGCGCCAACAAGAATTTGAACTCGCTCAAAATGTGAAGCTGAAAAAAAGCATTGATAATTTGCAAAAGGCCGCTCAAAGAACTTCTGTCTGGTCAGACCGAATTGAAGCGTCAAAATATGGGAACGGCCCGGTTGACCGAGGGTATATCGGTCACAAATCTGCCAAAATGATGAAACGCTCAAAATCTATCGAAGTGCGGCAGCAACGGGCAATCGAGGAAAAGTCCGGCCTTCTTAAAAATTTGGAAATCATAGAAGATTTGAAAATCACTCCGCTTCTCTATTTTTCAGATACCTTAGTGACTTTCTCTGATGTTGTACCAATTTTTGACGGAAAAGATGTTTGCCAGCCAATCTCATTTACAGTAAAGCGGGGAGAACGCATTGCCCTTGATGGGAAAAATGGTTCTGGAAAAACGAGCATTCTCAAGCTACTGATCGGGCAACAAATAGAACATCGTGGGACGGTTACAATAGGTTCTGGAATGATATTGTCCTATGTACCTCAAGATACTTCCATGCTGAACGGTTCGTTATCAGAGTTTGCGGAAGCCAATCGTATTGATGAAAGTTTGTTTAAGGCGATCTTACGGAAAATGGATTTTTCACGAATACAGTTTGAAAAGAAAATGGAAGATTTTTCGGCGGGACAAAAGAAAAAAGTGTTGATAGCAAAAAGCCTTTGTGAACAAGCGCATCTGTATGTGTGGGATGAACCTCTTAACTATATTGACATCTATTCCCGAATGCAAATTGAAAATCTGATTAGAGAATTTTCTCCTACCATGATCTTTGTAGAACATGATCTTGCTTTTAGAAATAACATGGCGACCAAAAACATTCGTCTGGCTACCGAATAGCAAAGCCAGCCGAGCCAGTCAACGGTCAAGATGAACGGCGCATTTCATGCGCCGCCGTTGACAGCCCCGCCCGTCTTTGCTAAAAGGTAATCAAGGAGGGAAAGCCACAAAATGGCTTCCCGCCCATTTCAATTTTGAGGGAAAAAACGCTTCCAAGTTAAAGAGAGTGCGGCCAAGCACTTTGAGAGATTTGCCGCCTTGTCCACCCATTCAGCAGAACAACGGGAGGCGGTCAAGGCCGGGTGCAAACCCGTTCATTTCAGCCTTGACGGTTGCCCGCTGTTCTGCTATTTTGCCGGGAGTGTGGCCGCAGCTTCGGGACATTTTGTCCATAAGTCGGAGCGTAGGACGAGGGACGGGGCTTTCATATACCTGCCGCCGTTCTCTGAAACCAGCCCGATTTTTTGTTCATTCTCATTCACAAAAAGTCAGCCTGTTTTCCTGCCGGAGCAAGCGGGGCGCAAAAAGCACCGCACCCCGTTTCCCCCGCCAGCCACGCCAGCAGGTATAACACACTACACTTTGCAGGCAAAGTCGTGTGCCAAATGGGGGCAAGCCCCCTTTGGAAACCCCCACAAGAAAAGGCGGTATTCTACCCCTCCACGGGGCGCATACCGCCTTTTCTTGTTATCCAGCCCTCCGGCTGTATCGGTTGAGCAAAAGTCAACGTGGGTTTTGATGTGGTATCTTTAACTAAGTGAAACCCCTGTTTCCCATTTGGAAACAGCTTTGTTTGTTATCCCCAATAAATCGGCAAGTTCAGCCTGGGTCATCCGTTTTTCACGCCGAAGAGTGTAGAGATAATCTCCAAACCGATTCATACGCGCCCTCCTGTTTTTCTGAAATAATTGTAACAGCGAAGCCCAAAACCGTCAACCACTTGCATTAGAACGTTGTCGAATTGCGGTAGATTTTTTATTTCGCGCAAAAATACGGGGTACGTCACGCAAAAATGAGGACATTATTTTTTCTCCTTGATGGTAAATTTATATAAATCGCTCTTGGAAACGCCCCTGTCCTTTGCGGCGGCTTTCAAAGCTTCCTTCACGCTCATGCCCTGCCGCACATAAAAGTCGATGTGTTCCTCTTCGGAGAGAAGGTTGAGCGGATTTTCGCGCGGTTCGGCGCCCTGCACCAACAGGACATATTCCCCGCGCTTTTCCCCCGAAAGTCCCTGCAAAAGGCGGAACGGCTCCACACTTTCATGGATCTTTGTGATCTCCCGAACAGCACACGCATCGCGATCGCCGAACGCTTCCGCCAGCAATTTGATATCCGCATCCACATCCTGCGGGGCGGAATAAAAGATCAGCGTACCGTCAAATTCGGCATATCGGCGCAAGAAATCCTTTTTTTCGCTGTTTTTCCCGCGCAGAAATCCGAGAAAGGCAAACTTATCCGCAGGAAAACCCGAAAGGACCAGCGCCGCCACAAACGCGCACGCGCCCGGAATGAGGGTATATTCCGCCCCTGCATCCCGCAATGCCTGCACGAGCAGGTTACCCGGATCGGAAATGACGGGCGTCCCCGCATCCGTCACCACGGCGACGTTTTTGCCCTCCTTTACGAGCGCGAGCAGTTTTTCCGCCGCGGAAAACTCGTTGAACTTATGGCAGGCAACGAGCGGCTTTTTGATTTCAAAATAATTGAGAAGTTTGAGAGAATGGCGGGTATCTTCGCAGAAAATTACGTCCGCCTCGCGCAGAGTATCCAGTGCCCGCAGGGAGATATCTCCTAAATTTCCGATGGGTGTTGCAACAAAATAAACCATACGTCACCTCATTTTCTGTACAAACGGCCCGACAAGCGACTTAAAAGTGTTCGCCGCGCACGTTGATCTGATCGGGCAAAATCTCCAGCCCTTCCCTGCCGCACTTGACGGCTTCCGCCAGGATAAGATAGGGCTTTGCCCCCTCCCTGCCGCGCACAAATTGCAGGCGCTTGGGCTCGAGAGAATGCGCCTTTAAGTGGTAAAACACTTCCGCAAGCCTGTCCGCCCTGTGAACGAGCGCAAACCTGCCCCCGCACTTGAGCACCCGCGACGCCGCCGCGGCAAGTTCGGGCAAAGTGAGGGTAATCTCCTTGCGGCAGATCGCCTTTTTATAGTCCTCCTTGGCAAACCCGCCGCGTTCGTACGGAGGATTGCAGAGCGCGACGGAAAACTTTTCGCAGTATTCTTTGGGAATTTCCTGCAATTTGCAGCACACCGCTTTGAAATTTGTGAGGGCGTTCAGGCGGACGGAACGCCCGCTCATCTGCGAAAGCTCCTCCTGCATTTCAAACATGGTGACGGAAGCGATCTGCGGATGCAATCCGTAAAAATGCAGCCCCACCACGCCGCTGCCCGCGCAGAGATCGGCGACGACGTCCCCCTTCCTTGCCCTGCAAAAGCGGGTGAGCAAAATGGAATCGCTGGTAAAACGGTACAACTCCTTATTCTGAATGATTTTCAGGTTCCCCTCAAACAATTCCTCGACGGACTCGTCGGGAAGAAGAAACTCCCCTTGCCCTGCCGCCTGTGTTTTACCGAAAGAATCCGTTTCCGACTGTTGCAGCATATCGCACTCCTTACCCTTTAATAGTACCACAAAGGCGGCAAAAATTCAACAATTCTGCGCCCGTCCCCTCTTTTTTCGCGCGGTGATTGACAAACGACTTTCCCGCGCGTATAATAAAAAGAAAACGGGAGAAAAAACCATGCAATGCTATGATGCCATCCGCGCGCGCAGAAGCGTGCGCAAATATCAAAAGGGCGCCGTGATCCCCGCCGAACACGTAAAGACGATTCTGGAAGCGGCGATGATGGCTCCCAGCGCCGTGAACAGCCGCCCGTGGGAATTTTACGTGACGGATAAGCGGGAAATGCTGGACAAACTGATGCAGGCGCACCCTTCCTGCAAGATGCTGGAAACGGCGAGCCTTGCCATTGTGGTATGCGGCCGTCCCGATTTACAGCCGCGGCACAACTATTGGCCGCAGGACTGCGGCGCCGCCATTGAAAATATTCTCCTGCAGGCGCTCGACCTCGGGTACGGCACCTGCTGGTGCGGATGCTATCCTACCGAGCCGCGCACTTCTCTCGTCAAGGAAGTTTTGGGCTGTGAAGGCATTCCCGTGGCGATCGTGGCCGTGGGCAAAGCGGAGGAAAGCCCCGCCGCAAAGGGATTTTACGACGAAACGCGGGTAAAATACTTCTGAATTTTCAGGCGGAACGCAAAGCGTTTCGCCTTTTTTGTCCCCCTTTCAGAGCAGGCGGAAAGAGTTTTTGTGATAATCGATGACTCCCTTTCTTTTCAGCTTGGAAAGGACGGCCGAAAGAGCGGAGCGGTCGCAGCCGAGAAAATCGGCGAGCCCCTGCCGATCGAACGGAACGCAGAAGGTATTTGTCCCCGCCGCGCGCCGTACGGAACGCAGATACGAGAGCACTTTTTGCTCCAGCGTGCGCCGCGACAAGTGCTCGATGCGCTGGGTAAGATAGAGATTTTTGCGCGCAAACAGCCGTAAAGCGTTTGCCGTGACCTGCGGTTCCGCCCCCGAAAGGAGTCGCTCAGCGCTCAGCCAGAGCACGAGAGAAGGGAGAGTAGCCACTACGCTGACCGTGAGAGGTTCCCCCGAACAGGCGAAGGATTCTGCAAACAGTTCCCCCTGCCCGATGTGCGCCACGGTGACGGGGTCGCCGCCCGCATCCTCCCGCACGATGTCCGCACCGCCCGAAAGGAGTATGCCGATACTTTGGCATTTTTCGCCCGCAGAGAGCAGCCGCGCGCCGCGCGGGTATTCCGCTTTTCGCGGAAGAAGGGCGAGCAAAGCAAGTTTTGCGTCTTTTGTCCCCGCAAACAGGGGCAGAGTTTCCGGCTTCATATCTCCTCCGATTTGTTGTAATTACAACGGATTTTTCCCTCTCATTATACTATACTGAAGGGGCAAAAGCAAGAAAAAGGAGAAAGACATGAAGAGAAAGATCATAAAAATTGACGAAGAAAAGTGCAACGGGTGCGGACTTTGCGCGCAGGCGTGCCACGAAGGCGCCATCGGCATGGTGAACGGCAAGGCAAAGCTCCTGCGCGAGGACTATTGCGACGGACTGGGCGACTGCCTGCCCGCCTGCCCCGTAAACGCCATTTCCTTTGAAGAGCGGGAAGCGCCCGCCTATAACGAAGAGGCGGTAAAGGCGGCAAAGGCGCAGAAAGAGCAAAGAGCGCAGGCTCCCCTGCCCTGCGGCTGCCCCGGAACGCAGAGCAGGCGCATCGAAAGAAAGGCGCACGCGGCGCACCCCGTGCAGGAGAGCGAGAGCGAACTTTCCCAATGGCCCGTGCAGATCAAGCTGGTGCCCGTGCGCGCGCCCTACTTTGAAGGGGCAAACCTTTTGGTGGCGGCAGACTGCACGGCATACGCCTACGGAAATTTCCACGCAAGATTTATCCGCAACCGCGTGACGCTGATCGGCTGCCCCAAGCTGGACGAAGGCGACTACGCGGAAAAGCTGACGGCCATTTTGCAAAACAACGAGATAAAGAGCCTGACCGTGGTGCGCATGGAAGTACCCTGCTGCGGCGGCATTGAAAACGCCGCAAAGCGCGCCCTGCAGGCAAGCGGGAAATTTATCCCCTGGCAGGTGGTCACCATCGGCACGGACGGGAGCATTCTGGACGAATGATGAATTGTCAAACTAAGTGCAACACTTTGCGAGATTTTCAAGGAACAAATCTTGCGGTGTTTGGAAATGTAAAACCTTTTTGGGCCTGGCGTTGATCAACGCCAGGTTTTTTTTAATGTGGCAGGGCTTACTCTTGACAGATTCCTGCCCTTAGGATAGAATTCTCTGAGCAATCCGTTCAGAT
>CALXXH010000162.1 GCA_944392635.1 uncultured Clostridia bacterium
TTACTGTTACTTCCTTTTATTACTCGATTATTAAATTTTTTTTGAACTAAAACATCACAAAAAATCATAACAAAAATACCAAAGACTATACCTAAAATAACATTTACTACATTACTTATATCCATAGCTTCTGGAATCAAATCAAAACATATTATTGCCATCATTAAACCTGATGCAAATGATAATATAGAACCTAAAAACTTATTTGAATTCCTCTTTATAGTCACCCCAAGAATTCCACCTAATGTAGTTCCAAATGTTCCAAAAAATAGCCCTACTAAAGTAGTTTCCAATATTTCCTGCATTAAAAAAACTCCTTAAAATATACTTTATTTTAGTTTATTTTAAAGAGTTCCATTTTATTACAAATCTATTTTATCTATGATATTACCTTTAACATCCTTCAATACTAGTTGTTTTTCATCTAATATCAAATAACTATTTTTAGTATTATTTTTTGGTAATGAAATTGAACCTGCATTAGCAAAAATAATTCCATCTTTCTTTTTTATAAATCCTGTATGCAAATGTCCATAAATTAACATATCTATTTCCTTTTTAGGCAATTTATCTATATTATATTTCTGACCATGTGTAAAAAACACCCTAAAACCATTTACATCCATAATAATATTATTTTCTAATTTAAAATTTGAAATCATTTGGTCAACTTCTGCATCACAATTTCCTTTTACTGCCAAAATTCTATCTTTTAAAGAATTCAATATATCTGCAACAGCCATAGGTAAATACTCTTTTGTTAAATCATTCCTTGGTCCATGATAATATAAATCTCCTAATAAAACTATTTTATCTGGACTTTCTCTTTTATCAATTTCAAGTATCTTTTCAGCATAATAACTCGAACCATGTATATCTGATATTATTAATAATTTCATATCCTCACCTTTTAATCTTCTTCACCTTTTAATTTTTCTGCTCTATCTGCTGCAATTAAATTATCTATCATTTCATCTAAATCTCCATTCAAGAAATTCTCCATTTGATAAATACTCATACCTATTCTATGATCAGTTATTCTCCCTTGAGGATAATTATATGTTCTTATTTTTTCACTTCTATCTCCTGAACCAACTTGTGATTTTCTTGCATTTGATATTTCACTATCTTGTTTTTGTTTTTCTATTTCATATAATTTTGTTCTAAGCATTCTCATTGCATTATCTCTATTTTGGAATTGAGAACGTTCTGTTTGACATTCTACTACAATTCCTGTTGGCTCATGTATTAATCTAACTGCAGATGATGTTTTATTAATATGTTGTCCTCCGGCACCAGAAGAACGAAAAACTTCCATTTTTATATCTGCTGGATTTATTTCAATTTCTACATCCTCTACTACTGGTAAAACTGCAACAGTTGCAGTAGATGTATGAATTCTTCCACTGCTTTCAGTATCTGGAACTCTTTGTACTCTATGTACTCCACTTTCAAACTTTAATCTACTATATACACCTTTTCCTGTAACCATAAAAGTAATTTCTTTATAACCACCAAGTCCAGTTTCATTTTCATTCAAAACTTCTACTTTCCAATGTTTCTTTTCAGCATACATAGTATACATTCTAAATAAAGTACCTGCAAATAGTGCTGCTTCTTCTCCACCTGCTCCAGCTCTTATTTCACATATAATGTTTTTATCATCATCTGGATCTTTTGGAATCAATAAAAATTTAAGCTCTTCCTCTAATTTTGGTAATTGCTCTTTTAATCCATAATATTCACTTTCTGCTAACTCCTTCATTTCTGGGTCATGCATTAATTCTTCTGCTTCTTCCATATCTTGTTTTACTTTCTTATATTCTCTAAACTTTAAAACTACATCTTCTATACTTGCATGTTCTTTCATTAATTTTTGCCATTCTGCGTGATTAGATATAACTTCTGGATCTGCTATCATTTTTGTTAACTCATCATATCTTTTTTCTACATTTTCTAATTTTTCAAACATACTTTTCTCCTCTTTCTATTCAAATAGTCTTTTAATGCTTGAAATATTATACTACATTCTTCCACTTTCTTCAAGTATATATAAGTATTTTTCAAAGCTAGTATATAATATATATTATAAAAATAAACTTAGATTTTTTATTTATGCTATATTGCCAATATTTTCTATTTTCAAAAAAATTAAAAAAACTCTTGATTTTTCCACATTTTATTAATATAATGTGAAAAAAGTGACATATATCTATTATATTCGTGCATAAATACAAGAATAGAATGGAGGATAATAGAAATGAGAAAAGGTTTACAAAATATACAAAATAGTGAAAATAGTAATTATAGAATTATAGCTGTAGACGATGAGCAAGGAATTATTGATTCTCTTTCTATATTTTTAAAAAGAAGTGGATATGATTTCACTGGAATTACTGACCCTCAAGAAGCAATTAAAAAGGTAAGAACAGAGCATTTTGATTTAATGATATTAGATTTTATCATGACTCCTTTTCATGGAGATCAAGTTGTTGAGGAAATTAGAAAATTTGATAAGGAATTATATATCTTGTTATTAACAGGTCACAAAGATCTAGCTCCTCCATTGGAAACCATTCGTAGACTAGATATTCAAGGTTATTGTGAAAAAAGTGATAAATTTGATCAATTATTGCTTTTAATTGAGTCCGGTATAAAATCCATTAAGCAGATGAATGAAATTAAACATATAAATGAAGAATTAGCAGATACCTATGAGAAATTAGAAAAGGCATATTTAGAAAGTATTCAAACTTTAAGGTATACAGTTGAAGCAAAAGATACTTATACAAGAGGTCATTCTGATAGAGTTTCAGAGTTTTCTGTTTTGCTAGGTAAAAAAATGGGGTTGTCTGACCAAGATTTACGTACATTACAAATCGGTGGTTTATTCCATGATATAGGTAAGATTGGTGTACCTGATACTATTTTACAAAAAGAATCAAAATTAACAGATGATGAATATTCTGAAATAAAAAATCATCCTTCAATAGGGGCTCATATATTATCAACTGCAACATTATTTAAAGATATTATTCCTATTGTAAAACATCATCATGAAAGATATGATGGTCATGGATATCCTAGTCAATTAAA
>CALXXH010000163.1 GCA_944392635.1 uncultured Clostridia bacterium
TTTAACAATATTTGCCTATATATTATCATTATTTTATGTTTTTTTCAAGATATTGTAATAGAAATATAATATAAAAATTTTACAATTTTGTTTATTTTTTTCTAATTAGTGGTATAATTTTAAAAGTAGAAATTTTAAAGAGGAGATGATTTTTTTGGCTACTGCAAAAGAAGAAGTAAATATAAGCAAAATGTATGGCGAACAATGTACTTTGCCAAAAGATGAATTTATTAAAAAATATCGTGTTAGTGAAAAAGGTCTTTCATCTAAAAAAGCCAATGAATTAATTCATAATCTAGGATTAAATGAAATAAAACAAGCAAAACCAAAGAGATGGTATCATTACTTTTTAGAAAGCTTATTTTCACCATTTAACTGCATATTACTTGGAATTGTTTGTATTTTGATTTACACAGATATTTATTTACCAGAAACTCCAAGCTATGCAAATATTATTGTAATTGCAATTTTAGTTACAGCAAGTACTTTGCTTGATTTTTTTGAGGAATATCGTTCTAATAAAGCTGCAGAAGAATTAAAGCAAATGGTTGCAACAACAACTACTGTTATTCGTGATGGAAAAGAAGTTCAAATTCCTATTAATCATGTAACTTTAGGAGATATTGTTGTACTTTCTGCTGGTAGTATGATTCCAGCTGATTTAAGAATCATTGAATCAAAAGATTTATATGTTAGTCAGTCTTCCTTGACTGGTGAATCTGACAGTGTAAAAAAATTAGTTAATACAGAAATTTCTGCAAGTGATATAGATAATATTGCAGATTTAGATACCATTTGTTTCATGGGTACAAATGTTGTTTCTGGAAGTGCAAAAGGTGTAGTTATCAAAACTGCTGATTCTACTTATTTTGGAAAGATAGCTCATACTTTAACTACAGGAAAACCTAAAACAGCATTTCAAAAAGGAATTGAAAACATTAGTAAACTATTAATTCGTTTTATGCTTGCAATGATACCTCTAGTATTTATTTTAAATGCTTGGAAACATGACATAATTACAGCATTTACATTTGCTGTTGCAATAGCAATTGCAATTACACCTTTACTTTTACCTGTTATTTTATCTTCAAGTCTTTCAAAAGGTGCTGTTAGAATGTCTAAGAAAAAAACTATTGTAAAAAAATTAGACTCTATTCAAAATTTTGGTGCAATGAATATTTTGTGTACTGATAAAACTGGAACATTAACAGAAGATAAAATTGTTTTAGAGAAATATCTTGATATTAATGGAGATGAAGATATTAGAATTTTGAAACATGCTTTTCTTAATTCATATTTTCAAACTGGACTAAAGGGAAATATTGATGAAGCTGTTATAGATAGAGCTTTAAAAAACGATTTAGAGTATTTAAAAAATGATTATAAAAAAGTAGATGAAGTTCCTTTTGATTTTTCTCGTAGACGTTTATCTGTTATTGTTAGTGATGGAAATAAAAAGCAAATGATTACTAAAGGTGCTGTTGAAGAAATCTTAAATATTTGCTCTATGGTAGACTATAAAGGAGAAGTTTCTCCAATAAATAAAGACATCAAGGAAAATATTTTAAAAATTTCTAAAGGATTAAATGAACAAGGTTTAAGAGTTGTTGCAGTATGCCAAAAAAATGATATTGAAAATATTGAACACTTTGATGTTAAAGATGAAAAGAATATGATTCTTTTAGGATTTATAGGTTTCTTAGATCCACCAAAAGAATCAGCAAAAGAGTCAATTGAAAAATTAAACCATGCAGGTATTCGTGTAATAGTATTGACAGGTGATAATGCAGAAGTTACTCGATGTGTTTGTTCGAAAGTTGGAATAAATTCTAAAAATATTGTATTAGGTAGCAAACTAGATAAATTAACAGACATGGCTGTTTTAAGATTATTGAAGAAAACTAATATTTTTGCAAAATTATCTCCAATACAAAAAGCCAGAATTGTTAGAATATTAAAAGAAGCTGGAAATATTGTTGGATATATGGGTGATGGAATTAATGATAGCCCTTCACTTACAAATTCAGATGTTGGTGTTTCAGTTGATACTGCTGTAGATATTGCTAAAGAATCTGCTGATATTATATTACTTGAAAAAGATTTAAATGTTTTATTAGATGGTGTAACTGAAGGAAGGCGTACTTTTGTTAATTTAATGAAATATATCAAACTTGCAACAAGCTTTAACTTTGGAGAAGTTGTTTCTGTAATAATTGCAAGTGCCTTGTTACCATTTTTACCAGAAACACCAATCCAATTGCTAGTAGAAGGATTGTTATATGATTTTGGACAAATGACATTACCTTTCGACCATGTAGATAAAGAATCTCTTCAACATCCTAAGAAATTAGATATTAAGAGTTTAAAACATTTTATGCTATTTATGGGACCTGTAAGTTCTGTATTTGATATGATTATATTTGCATCTCTTTGGTTTATATTCCAAGTTAGAGATGTTGCAACATTCCAGACAATATGGTTTAGCTATAGTATTGTTTCAAACTTAGTTGGAATGCATATTATAAGGACATCAAAAATACCATTTATACAAAGTAATGCACATAAGGCTGTATATATATCATCAATTGCTTTAATAATTATAGGTTTAGTAGTACCATTTACAGCTTTAGGAGCTATGATTGGACTTGTTCCAATAGCAGCAAAATATATCTTCATGATATTTGGTGTAACATTCTTATATTGTATAGTTGCACTATTTGCTAAAAAAATCTATATTAAAAAATATGGAGAATGGATTTAAAAAATTTTTCATGACAACTTTTAAATCCCCTGTAGAAGGGGATTTATTTTTTGACTAATCTGTAATGATAAGCCGCTTTTTAAGCTCTTTATCATGTATATGAGATGATACCAATGAATTGAACCGGTTCTTTTCATCTCGTGTTGCTGCTCCTGGATATTTCATGAAATTTTTTAAATATTTCCCTAAAATATCCTCTGCAAAACTTTTCATTTCTTCATTTCCGTTTGCAATTTCTTCTTTAAGATTTTTTACAGC
>CALXXH010000164.1 GCA_944392635.1 uncultured Clostridia bacterium
TGTTAATAAATGAGAACTTCTTGCAGCTCTAATATCAGGTGTATATACACTAAATACTCCATCATTATGAGTTTTTCTATACTTATGGAAAATTTCTTCAACTTCATCATCTACTTTTCTTCCATAAGCTTCACATGATTTTTCTACAATTCTAATACCACCAAAAGGCATAATTGCTCTTTTTAAAGGTGCGTCTGTTTGAAGCCCTACAATATCTTCTAAATCTTTATTGATATATCCAGCTTCATGACTAGAAACAGTAGAAACAGTTTTAGTATCTATATCTAAAACTCCACCTTCTGCATCATGTTCTTTTTTGTATAACTCTAAAACTTCATCCCATAATTTTTTAGTTTTTTCAGTAGTACCTGTTAAAAAAGAACTATCTCCCTCATATGGTGTATAATTTTTTTGGATAAAATCTCTTACATTAATTTCATCTTGCCAATCTCCTAATGCAAATCCATCCCATTGATCAAATTTCATAATTTACCTCCTATATTTTTAAATTTTAATCTTTCTTATAGTCTTAAATAGTATTGACAAATTTACCACAAATTATAATAACATAGGTATAAAAGTTATGCAATGAAAATAGATAATTTTGTCAAAATAAAATTTATAAGAAAGATTATTGTATTTTTTATTTGTAACTCCCAGCATCACACAGTCTGTAATAATTAGCCCAAATAATATAAATATAATATAACAGACTGTAGCTTGCTGGTCCCCACGAATTGTTACTGCATAAAAAATACAATAACTTTTCAATAGTATAATAAATATAATAGTAACTAAAATTAATTTAACAAAATCATAATAATAAAAACAAAAAAAGACTGTTGCTTTTGCAACAAAAAAATAAAAGTGCCTAAAAAATCTATAAAGAAAATTTTAAACACTTATTTTGGATTGTAAACTTTATTTATTTTTTATAAATCTTAAAATTTCCTCATCTGGAATTTTAAGAACTTTAACAATTTTTTTGAAAGTAGAAATTCTAGTCTTTTCTTCATTATGTTCCAAACGTTGCAATTGTCGCCAACTTATTCCTATTTCTTCAGCTAATTCTTCTTGAGTGAGCTTATTTTGCAATCTATAGTGACGAATCATTTCTTACCTCCATAGTTAATAATACGATTATTATACAATATTGAAATTGAAAAAAGTATGACAGAATTGTCGTAAATCCAAGAAAACATCGTAAAAAGACTAAAAAATTTATGAAATAATATTAAAGGAAAAAACATATACAAAATAACTTATGTATAATAAAAAGATGTCCTAATAAAAGAACATCTTTTATCAAATTAATATTATTCTTCTTCTAAATCTGTGTCAACAATTGCTTTAGCAACATTATAAATCAGCTTTTGCTTCTCTGGAGAACAATTTTTAATTAAATCTGCAAATTCTCTATCTAAATATTCTTTTGAATTACTAGAAGCACCATTTAAAAGGTATCCTTCTGTAACATCTAATAATCCACATAATTGATTTAATCTTTTAAGATTTATATGTGAATTACCTCTTTCAACTCTGCTTAAAAAAGCAACTGATATATCAATTTTTTCTGCTAAATCTTCTTGAGTTAAGTTTTTTGCAAGTCTTGCTTGTTTAATTCTTTGACCGATTACAGTATAATCTAAAGCCATTTTTTATCACCTTCCTATTTTTTTATATGCACATAATAGCATTTTATAGTTTAAATTTACAGAAACTAAAAACGCATATATAACCTATAAGTTAAGAATATTCTATATTTAAAACATAGAATTATTAGAACTTATTATATAAAGTTATAAAAGTATTAATAAATCAACATATATAATAAATTTGCTCTAAGTTGAATAATATATAATAGGTAATAACGAAAAATCAAGAAAAATTGAGGAAAAAAGAGGAAATGGAAGAAAAATATGGGAAAAATATGGTCAAAAAACAAAAATTAAGGATAAAGTTAACAAATTAATCAAAAATATGTATACATAATTTGCTTTTGCTAAGAATATATAGTATAATAGATATTAGTCGCGTTAAAAAACAAGCAAAAAGGAGAGTGAAGTTTATTTTAAAAAATAAATTAAAATACTATACGAAAGAAATTTTAAAGTATTTTAACATTGCTGTTATAGCTTTTGGTTTAATAATCGCGATTATACTAATTAAATATAGACCAGTCTATAAAGTAAGTATATCTGGAGAAGAGATAGGATATATCGAAAATATACAAGCATTTGAAGAAAATCTAAAACAAGATATAATTGAACAGGAAGATAAAAATGTAGATAATATTGATATTAAATCTAATCCAGAATATGAGTTAAAACTTGTTAATAGAACACTTAAGACTAATGAACAAGAAGTTACAAGCGAAATGGAAGATGAAGTAGTAGTAACATATAAATATTATGATATAGCATATAAAAATGAAACAATTGAATCTGTAAATACAATTGAAGAGGCTAAAGAACTTGTAAATGAACTAAAAAAGGAAAATGAAAATAAAGAATTAGATTTAAGTATAATTGAAAAATACACAATTAATGAACAAGATGTGGATACTTCTAATATAGAAGTAGCAAAAACTGAAACTAAAAATATATTGACACAAAAAATTGAAGAAGAAGAAAAACAAAAAGCTGAAGAAGAAAGAATAAATAGTCTTCCAGAAATTAATGGGATAAAATTAGCTGTTACACCAGTAACAGGAACAATTACATCACGTTATGGAGTAAGTAGTAGAATTAGAAAATCAAATCATACTGGATTAGATATTTCTGCAAAAACAGGAACAGATATAAAAGTAGTGGCAGCAGGAACAGTAATATCAGCAAAATATGAAGGTTCATATGGAAATCTAGTAAAAATAGACCATGGTAATGGAGTTGAAACATGGTATGCTCATACAAGTAAAATGTATGTAAAAGCTGGGCAAAAAGTTGAAGCAGGAGATGTAATTGCTGCAGTTGGTTCAACAGGAAACTCTACAGGACCACATTTACATTTAGAAAT